>JBEITL010000098.1:0-5622 GCA_040374915.1 Sediminibacterium sp.
TATTTGGCTCAAGTTTTCCAGGCCTTGCGAATGGAAGTGAACAACGAAATGGGGGTTTTAGAATCAATGCTCAGTCAGGTCCCTGACGTGCTCAACCCCGGTGGCCGCGTGGCTATCATCACTTTTCACTCGATAGAAGATAGGATGGTAAAAAACTTTTTCCGTCAAGGGAGTTTCGTAGAAACACCTAGTCACCCCTTTTTGCCTGACAACAAAGAGGATGTGTTTACGGTAATCACAAGAAAGCCAATTACTGCAACAGAAGAGGAATTAAAAAACAACACAAGAAGTAGAAGCGCCAAACTAAGAATCGCAGAAAAAATTTAAAAGAAAGCCGTGAGCCAACAACCACTAAATAATGCTAGCAGTAACAAAAATCCACTGAAAGGATTATTGAATTATCAGTGGATCGCGAGCAATATTCCTTTCTTTTTATTTCTTTCATTATTGGCAGTGATCTATATCGCAAATGGTCATATGGCAGACCGCGCTATTAGAAATATCAATACAACCACCAAGCAATTAAAAGAGTTACAATTCGAATACAAGACCATCAAAGGTGAAGTGATGTTTAAAAGTGAGGAGAATCAGATCATAAAAGCCACTGAGCCCTTAGGTTTAAAAGTTGCCAAAGAATTACCACAAAGATTACAAGTAGAAAAAACAACCACCACCTCTAAATAATTAGCACGCAGCAATGGATATTAAAAAAGACATATTATGGAGAGTTTATTTAAGCTTCGTTTTTGTTGTAATCGTGGCTGCAGCAATTATTGGTAAAGGTTTTTATATTCAACAGGTACAGGGCAAGTATTGGAGAAGCATGAGCGATAGCTTACACCAACGTATTGCTGATATTGATTCAGAACGTGGTACGATTTATTCCGAAGATGGTCAAATGTTAAGTACCAGTGTTCCTCAATTTGATATTTACATGGATTTTAGGGTAGAGCCACTCCATGTTAACAATGGCTATTTATTTAGAGAACATATTGATTCGCTGAGTTACTATATGGCAGATTTATTTAAAGATCAATCTGCAGATGATTACAAGTCAATTTTTGCACAGGCCTATAAAAACAATGAAGGCTACTTTTTACTTAAAAAGAAAATCTCATTTAGAGAATATCAAAAAATTCAAACCTTCCCACTTTTTAAATTAGGTCGATATAAAAGTGGCATGATTGCCGTAGAAAAATCTATCCGTTTAAATCCGTATAAATCTTTAGCCTACCGTACTATTGGTTTGGCGCGTGATAACAATAAAGTTGGCTTAGAATATAGCTATGATAGCGTTTTGCGTGGTATTAACGGAAAGCAATTGGTGCGCACCATTGCTGGTGGTGTAGGCGTTCCCTTAGACGCTGATACCTACGAAATAGAACCAGAAAACGGAAAAGACATTGTAAGTACCATCGATGTATTTATTCAGGAAGTTGCAGAAAATGCGCTTCAAAAAATGATGGTCAAAAATGAAGCAGAATATGGTACTGCCATTGTTTTAGAAGTTAAAACCGGAAAAGTAAAAGCCATTGCCAATTTAGGTCGTGGAAAAGATGGCAACTATTACGAAAATTATAATTACGCAATTTCTCCATCTGAACCAGGTTCTACTTTTAAGCTAGCTACCATGCTTGCTTTGTTAGAAGATAAAAAAGTAGGACTTAACAATATGGTTAATATTTCAGGTGGCACCTGGAAAGTGGCTGGTCAAACTGTTTACGATAGTGAAAACCATGGAAGTTCAGATGTTACGGTGCAGCATGCTTTTGAATTAAGTTCTAATGTAGCCATGGCTAAAATGGCGGTACAGCATTATAGTGGCAATCCAATGCAGTTTATTAACCACCTCAAAAACATGGGGATGGATAATGTTACTGGTATTGACTTGTCTGGTGAGGGTCGCCCACTTATTTATAAACCAGGGCATAAATTATGGGGACCCTCAACCATTCCTTGGATGGCTTTTGGTTACAACCTACTTGTAAGTCCATTACAAACAGCAAACCTGTACAATGCAGTAGCCAATAATGGTAAAATGATGAAGCCTTATTTGGTGTCTGCTATCAAAGAAGAAGGTGTGTTGCTAAGAGAAATACAACCAAAAGTAGTGAACGAAAAAATTTGTAGCGATCAAACATTGGCTGCATTAAAAGCATGTTTAGAAGGCGTTTGCTTACATGGCACGGCAACCACATTATTTAAAGGGACGCCATATAAAGTAGCAGGTAAAACAGGAACAGCACTTATTGCAAATGGCAAGAAAGGGTATGACGACAAAATTTATCAGTCTTCATTTGCTGGCTATTTCCCAGCCGATAATCCACAGTACACTTGTATTGTAGTGATTAAAAACAAGCCACACGCTGCTGTTTTTTATGGTGCTGCTGTTGCGGGTCCGGTGTTTAAAGAAATTGCTGACCGCTTGTATAGTGCTTCTGTAAAACAAGCACCTATTGCTAAAGTTGCAGCAAAGCCTGATAGCAATGTGTATGTATACAAAGGGTATAAGCAAGACGTTGCGCGTGTTGCAAAAAAATTAAGATTGCCATTTGTAGATTCTAGCTTGTTTGTAGACGAGTGGGCAACTATTTCCCATGCACCTGCCGCTGGCTTACTAAAGAGTAGTAAAGTAGATACTAAATCTATGCCATCGCTAATTGGTCTTGGTTACAAAGACTTGATTTATATCTGCGAATCGGCAGGATTAAAAGTAAACGCTCAGGGTCGCGGAAAAGTAGCAGCACAGTCTATTGAAGCTGGGTCGCCGATTGTAAAAGGTCAACAAATTCAAATCACACTCAACTAATAAACGCCATGCATATTTTACAAGACATTCTATATAAAGTACACCTACTAGAAGTAGTTGGTGCCACTGATATAGCGGTGTCGAGTATTGCAATTGATTCACGCAAGGTCATTAAGGGCACTGCCTTTGTTGCCATTAAAGGTGTGGCACAGGATGGACATGAATATATTTCAAAAGCCATTGAACTAGGTGCTAAAGTTATTGTATGTGAAAACATGCCTGCTTTACAAGTAGATGGCATTACATATATTAAGGTAGCGAGTACCCCAGAAGCAGTTGCATTTATGGCACATCAATTTTATGATGCGCCGTCTACAAAAATTAAGTTAGTTGGTGTTACAGGTACCAATGGCAAAACAACCATTGCTACTTTATTATTTAAGTTATTTTCTGCGTTAGGATATACCTGTGGTCTTGTATCTACGGTGCAAAATCAAATTGGCGATCAAATTATTCCAGCTACGCATACTACACCCGATGCTGTTAGTTTAAACGAATTACTAAACACCATGGTAAACGCGGGTTGTAGCCATGTATTTATGGAATGTAGCAGTCATGCAGTACACCAGCACCGTATTACGGGTCTTGTATTTACGGGCGCGTTATTTAGCAATATCACACATGATCATTTAGATTATCATAAAACATTTGAAAATTATATTGCTGCTAAAAAAGGATTTTTTGATGCGCTACCAGCATCTGCTTTTGCAATCACCAATGCAGATGATAAACGTGGTGAAGTGATGCTTCAGAACACAAAAGCTAAAAAACTTTCTTACGGATTAAAATCTAGTGCCGATTATAAAGGTAAAATTTTAGAAAATGCACTCACTGGACTTGTGATGCTTGTGAATGAAATTGAAGTTCATTTTAGACTCATAGGAGAGTTTAACGCTTATAATTTATTAGCAGTATATGGCGCAGCTGTAAACCTTGGTATCGAAAGTAACACAGCGCTCACAACACTCTCTATGTTAGCTGGCGCAGAAGGTAGATTTGATTATGTCATTAGCAACAAGCAAGTAATTGGCATTATTGATTATGCGCACACGCCAGATGCACTAGAAAATGTGCTAGCTACTATTAAAAAATTACGCAAAGGCTACGAGCAAGTCATTACTGTAGTGGGTTGTGGGGGCGATAGGGATAAAACAAAGCGTCCTATTATGGCACAAACTGCTTGCGATTTAAGCGACAAGGTTATTTTAACTTCTGACAATCCGCGTACCGAAGATCCAGCACAGATTATTGCGGATATGGAAGCAGGGTTAAACACAGCAGCAAAACGAAAATACATTTCAATTATTGATAGAAAAGAAGCGATTAAAGCAGCCGTAGCATTTGCAAAGCCAGAAGATATTGTATTAGTAGCAGGCAAAGGACACGAAAAATACCAAGACATCAATGGTGTCAAACACCCTTTTGATGACAAGGCCATTTTATTAGCATTCTTTAACAACAAAGATTAATAGACAACTATGTTATACCAATTATTTACATGGCTCAATCAAGAATTTAATGTACCGGGCGCTGGTATGTTTCAATTTTTGACTTTCAGAATAGCCATGGCGGTTTTATTGTCTTTGATCATTGCTACTGTATTTGGTAAAAAATTAATTGAGTTCTTACAAAAAAAGCAAATTGGCGAAACGGTTAGAGAACTTGGTTTGCAAGGGGAGCATCAAAAAAAAGGCACACCTACCATGGGTGGCATCATTATTTTATTGAGCATTTTAATTCCTACTTTATTATTTGCCAACCTCGATAAAGTATATATCCGTTTAATGATTTTATGTACCGTATGGCTTGGTATCATTGGTTTTTTAGATGATTACTTTAAAATAAAATCACGTAAAGACGCGCAAAAAAAGGGCGAATCTTATAAGAAAAAAGACAGTGATGGTTTAGCCGGCGTAACTAAAATCATTGGTCAGGTAGGCCTAGGTATTATTATTGGCGTTTCACTTTATTTTAGTAACGCAGTTACCGTAGAAAGAGAAATAATAACACCAACAAATGCGGTTGCAAATAGCGGTGTAATTGCCCTTCAAAAAGGAGAGCACTTAGCCAAAGACTCAAATATAATTGTTCGTAAAATTAATGGGGTAGAGCGCCGTTATGTAAAAGTAAAAACGCCCATCACTTCAATCCCATTTGTAAAAAACCACGAGTTTAATTATAGTAAACTCATTAGTTGGATAGGTCCGGGCGCCGAAAAATACACTTGGATCATTTACATTTTTGTAGTGACGTTTATCATTACCGCGGTATCTAATGGAGCAAACATTACTGACGGACTAGATGGGCTGGCTGCAGGTGTAAGTGCCATTATAGGAATAGCGCTGGGTGTATTTATATACGTGAGTGGTAACTATGTACTAGCCGATTATTTAAACGTTATGTATATTCCTAACCTAGGAGAGCTCTCCATTTTTGTGGGTGCTTTTGTGGGTGCTTGCATTGGATTTTTATGGTACAATGCCTATCCAGCGCAAGTATTTATGGGTGATACCGGAAGCCTTGCATTAGGCGGTATCATTGCTTCACTTGCCATTATTGTTAGAAAAGAATTACTCATTCCTATTTTTTGTGGTGTGTTTTTAATTGAATTGTTAAGTGTAATGATTCAGGTAAGTTATTTCAAATACACCAAGAAAAAATTTGGAGAAGGGAAGCGTGTGTTTTTGATGAGTCCATTACACCATCATTACCAGAAAAAAGGATTTCATGAAAGTAAGATTGCTGTGCGTTTTTGGATCATAACAATTTTATGTGTGGTATTAGCCATTCTTACTTTAAAAATGAGATAAGCA
>JBEITL010000100.1:0-5544 GCA_040374915.1 Sediminibacterium sp.
CTTTATGGTTGTAAATACTTACTTTATAGCGCTGCTTGGTTCTTAAAACTTCTGTAACAAGTGCTAGCGTCTCATCCCCCCAACTAATATTAGAAAAACGCGCAGCTGTTTTAAATAATTCGCGAGGCGCTTCTGTAAAAGGAGCCGTAATCGCCATCACAGCATCATGGAAAGGCACTGCCTTTTTAATTAAACCGCTATCCAGTGGCATGGCATACACAATGGTAGCCGCCTCGTCATCTTTCCACTCAAAACCACGCGGTGCATTTTGCACGTTATCGTACCCACTAGCTGTTCCTTCCGAAGAAGGTAATTCAGCAATCTTTTTTACAAGCGCACCAGATTTATCAAGCACTTGCATAGAAGATGCAAAACCACCCGCAGTTACTAAATAAGAGAATGGTTTATTGAGCGTTCTGGTGAGTATATAATTTTTATCCGGAGACATACTAAAGCTACTCATTAAAGTAGGTGCGCCTATTTTTATTTCTACGCCGCTTTTATTTTTTACGAGTTGGCTTTTTGCTAAAAATTCAAACACATATTCGTCATACGGCGATTTAATTAAATCTTGATAAGTAACACTAGGCGCTGCTTTACCCAAGTTTTCTTGAATGGTAGGACCCTTAGGTGTAACAGGTTTTTTAGCTAAATCACTTGCCTTATTTACATTTACTTTATAAAGTAGTGTTGCATCATCTTGCCATACCAAACCACCACCTAAAATTAAATTGGCAGCTGCTTTATTTATTTTTTGACAAGTTAAAGTTGCCAAATCAATAACATATACATCCACTGCATTTTCTGACACATTGTAAAATGCAATTTTATTTTCTGATGGATTCCAGGTAGGATTAAGCGCCGCAATACTTGCAGGCAAGCCTTTAACAGCCAATATTTTTCCGGAAGTAACTTCTTTAATCGTTAGGCCCTTAATATAGCTCTGACGCGTAGGTGAAAAGTTATTTGGGTTTAAACGTAAGCCTGCTATTTTAAATTCGGCTTGGCCTAGTTCTTCTACTAATGGATAGGAAGGACGCTCCATCACTAGCATGTATTTTGCTTTACCATCTACACTAATAGAAGGCGTTGGCGGCGCTAACAATAAATCTGTAATTTGTTTTGGCGGAAGCTGATAAGCAGTAGCTTCTTGAGCCATACTTTGCAAGCTTATCATTACTAGCGCAACAAGGCTGAGGATAGAAAAAGCGATTTTTTTCATTCGATACAATTTTAGTAATTAGAATTTTATTTTGAAATATTATACCATTTAGTTTGTTGGTGCAATAGGACCCATTCGCATTGCTTTTACTTGTGTAGGCCATTTTGCAGGCTGTCCATTAGGCAGGGTCGCTTTATCTCTTGGGAAGGTAGCATTGTCTTCACAAGCCATATAAACAAGCATTGCTGTAAGCATCGCATTGTTTTTTACATCATCAAAAATAATTTTATCGTAGGTGTCTCTATTGGTATGCCAGGTATAATTAAAGTAAGACCAATTTAAAGCACCCAATGAAAAACCGGGCGCTCCTACACCAATAAATGAAGCATGATCACTTCCTCCACCTCCGGGTGTACCCGGGAAAGTTGTTTTGATAGAATCTTTTAAACTGTTAGGTACTGCAGCTAACCATCTTGTTAAAAATTCACCTGCATATTTAAATCCTTGTCCAGAAATATTTACAATTCGGCCGGTTCCATTGTCTTGGTTAAACAGTGCTTGCAGTTTATTTACCACTTCTGGATGATCTTCCACAAATGCTCTTGATCCATTGAGCCCTTGCTCTTCACTACCCCAATGTCCTACTAAAATGGTACGCTTAGGATTTGGATACACTAATTTTAAAATGCGCATCGCTTCCATCATGGTTAGTGTTCCTGTTCCATTATCGGTAGCACCTTGGCCTGCATCCCAAGAATCAAAATGCGCAGAAAGCATTACATATTCATCAGGCTTTTCAGTGCCTTTAATTTCTGCTATCGTATTAAAATTTGGCACAGTACCTAAATCTTTAGAACTAGTTTCAATGCTAATAATTGGATTAGAACCAGACTCTACCAGGCGGTACAATGATCCATAATCTTCAAGTGCGATATCCACAGTTGGTACTTTTGAAGTGTATGCATTAAATATTTTATCAACGCCCCAACCATTAGACCAACCATTGGTTAAAATACCTACTGCTCCAGCTTTTTCTAAAATAATAGGAAGCATACGAGAAGAATATCCTGTTTTACTTAACCGTTTACGCCATGCTTCTGTTTGCTCGGCACGTTCTTTTTTTAATTTATCAAATGATGCAGCCGTTGCAAATTGTTGCCAGTTATCATCAGGTCTTCCAGTTGGCTGATTCATAGAAATCATTACAAACTTTCCTTTAACGTTAGGCAACCAATTAGCAAATGCTATAGAATCTGCTAGATCGGGAATGATAACGATACCTGCTTTAACAGCTTTCCCTTTTGTAGATGGACTCCATGACAATTGGGTGCCCTCTAAACTTTTTACTCTTGGTGAAAGCATGTCAATATGTGTAATGCCTCGCTCCCATCCTTTCCACTCACCCCACTGTTCGTTGCGCGCCGAAATTCCCCAGCTTGCATATTTTTCTACAGCCCAATCATTGGCTTTTTTCATTTGTGGTGTACCTACTAGTCTTGGCCCAATACCATCAAATAATTCATGCGCTAAAATTTGTAATTGGGAGTTTTTAGTTTCTTCCTGTACAATTTTTTCAATAACTGTTTGTGCAGATAATTGATTGACCGTAATCAAACAGGCCATCATAAAAAGCTTTGCTAGACTACCAGTATAACGAAAGCGAAAAGGTTGGATACGTTTCATATTTTTAAATTTATGTAAAATCGTGCGGAGAAACCAAAAAGGAGGTAGAATTTACTATAAACAATTGATTTCCAATAATTAATGATATAATATGCATTTATCAAATGACACCAATTACATGTTTTTTAGCATAAATTAGAGTATTGACCCAAACAAGTAGTCATGCAATTAGTAGATGAATATTGAAGAACAAAGGACTCGCCATTTAATGTAACTTTATCAACAATGAATAAAGTTGTTCTTATACCCTTTTGCTTTTGGCTATTTATTTCATGCACCAAGCCCAATTGGGGCGCGTCCAATACAACTCCAACAACAAGGGTTACCAGTTTTAAAGACTCTGTACATTATTTAGCACTGGGTGATTCTTATACTATTGGCGCATCTGTAGAAAGAGATGATAATTTTCCCAATCAAACTTTTCAATTATTAAAATCTGCTGGATTTAAAACCAGTTCAATTCAAATCATTGCAAAAAATGGATGGACCGCAGAGGATTTAATAACGGCAGTAACCACTACTAATAAAAGAAGTAACTATCAGGTTGTAACGCTATTAATTGGCGTTAACAATCAATACCAAGGCAAACCAAGCAAAGAATTTGAACCTTCTTTTTTAAGCTTACTAAAATCGGCAATTACTTTAACTGGCAATCGACCTAAAAGAGTTTTTGTTATGAGTATTCCTGATTGGGGAATTACACCTTTTGCATCGGGGCGCGATAGAAATCAAATTGCCAACGAAATAGATGCGTATAATTTAGTTTGTGAAAAAAACGCAAAAGCGGAAGGCGCTAATTTTATCAATATTACGGATGCCTACCGCATTGATGGATCTAAGCCAGATTATTTATCAAGTGATGGACTGCACCCTTCTAAACTCGAATATACCAAGTGGACTATTAAGTTAACACAGCAGATAGTGAATGTATTGGAAGCGGGTGGGTAACAAATTGTTGGTTGATCTAATCATTTTTTACAACCTCGTAGTGTGCATACTTCTTTTTGGCTCTTTTTGTGGTATTTTCAAGTATGCCCATCCAGTATAATAAATAGATAATGGGGGTTATTGGGAAGCGAAGTAAATCATAAAAATACCGTTCTCTTATGTAGGTGATTTTTACTAGTTTCTCCAGAAAAAAATCGGCATGTTTTTTTGCTAAATAGCGGTGAATGATAACCGTTCTTTCTTTATTATCAAATGCGGCAATCATTGAATTTTGTACGATGCGATAATAATATAATTTTTCATTGATGAAATGGAAAACGAAATTATTTTTTGATGCAGCAATCCAAAAATCCCAGTCTTCAAAACCATATGATGGCATAAACGCATCGTAACCGCCATTTTTAACCCATACCTCTTTTCTAAAAATTGCACATGCGTCTGCGCAGTTTCCTGTAACAAGTCCTAAATCATCAAATGGACGCACTTTAAATTGACGATTTTTTATCGAGGTATCACCAAAAAATACCGGAGCCGCATATACAATATCGGCCTTATTTTTTTCGAGTAAAGGAACCGCTTTATTTATATAATCAGGATTTAATTTATTATCCGCATCTAATGGTAAAATGTATTTCCCAACTGCTATTTCGATACCAGTATTACGCGCCTTTCCTGGCCCACCATTTGTTTGATGAATGATCTTATAATTTAACTGCTTTAAGTCATCTAGTTTTTGGAGTGTATCTGTATCAGAAGAGCCATCATCTACAATAATGATTTCTATAGGGTAGTTGATTTTTTGAGCATCAATACTATCTAAGGCCTCCTGAATATATTGCCCATGATTATAACAGGGAATTACAATACTTACAATTACGGACTGATCGGGTAAATTCGTGCTCATGGATTATATAATTAATAAATATATAAATTATTAATTACATTTTTAAAAAGATTAATAAGACCTTCCTAAAGTGTCGCAAACAGCTCTTAACAAAGACAAACCATCGTTCCGGTCCTGCCCTTTTTCCCACATCATAATCCCATTGGCCATCGACTGCGCCAATTTAGCTTTACGTTTTACAGTAGGTAATCCGTTGTAATAGATGGTATAATTGTTAAAACCAGCTGCACTTACTACTGCCGAATCTGAAAACGCACTACCCGATCCACTCGTAATAGCATTGTACGTTAACACAGTACCTGATTGTGTAATACCGCTTGGTCTACCATATGCTGGTATTCCTAACACTGCTTTTGATGCTGGCATTCCCCTTGTCGTAACCCAGTAATTTAAAGAGGTTTGGGCCAGCGCTAAGTCACTATGATGTCTAAATGGAACGGTCGTACTAAAATCGTCGTAAGCCATGATATTAAAAAAATCGACCGCATTACTCGTCCATAAAATACTATTAATTGCATCACGAACGGCTCCAGCATATTTTCCTGCAGTAATGGCGGCAGACAAATAATATTTAGCTCCCGTATGACAAGAATCGCTTAACTCTCTCATAAATGAAGTGTACGTAATATCCGTGCCATCATCGGTTCGGGGAAATTCCCAATCTACGTCTACGCCATCTAAACCATAGGTTCTTACAACTTGCATAATCGATTTAACAAAACTGTTGCGCCCACTTGGTGTAGTCGCCATGTTTTTAAAATCGGCTGCTAAACCAGAAATGCTAATAAACACTTTTGCATTATTTGATTTAGCTTTTGATATAACAGTTGAAAATACAGAAGGATTA
>JBEITL010000219.1:0-2842 GCA_040374915.1 Sediminibacterium sp.
GTAAGATTAACAGTTAAGCCTGAAATCACAAGCAATACCACTGAAACATTTTCAATTGGTGTTGGAAACATCACGCCTGAAACGGCTACGATTGGTTTGAAATGGGGTAAAGTCCTGGTAAATATCCCTGTATCTACAGATATTAAATCAACCATTCGCAAACAAGTAGAAACTACACTTGCAGCTACCACTGTAAATTCAAATGCTTATTCAGCTGCAGCTAATTTTTATTTCGACATGGATAAAGATTATGCAAAAGCTTTAGCTAACGTGAACAAAGCAATTGAAACAAATGCAAAAGCATATTGGTTGTTTTTATTAAAAGGGAAAGCGCAAAAAGCTTTGGGTGATAAGGCAGGTGCTAAAGAAAGTGCAACTACTTGTATTAAATTAGCGACTGATGCAAAGAATGATGACTATATCCGTTCTGCGAATGAAGTATTGGTAGGTTTATAATCCAATATTTTGAACTATATTAAATGAGCCTCCTAACGGAGGCTCATTTTTTTTAACTATTTTTGTAAAACACAAGCGGAGGTGGCGAAATTGGTAGACGCACTACCTTGAGGTGGTAGCGCTCATAAACCGGGCGTGGGAGTTCGAGTCTCCTCTTCCGCACAAAGCCTATTCAACAAAGTTGAATAGGCTTTTGTTTAACCGAACGCGTCAAGAACTTGTTCTTGAAAGCGTGAGGATAAACAAAAGCAAAAAATCACGTGAAACGTTATTTTTTAAAAGGCTTTGAGTACGCACCCACTCGGAGTCAAGCGAACGAAGTGAGCTAATCTCCGAGGCGAACAAAGCAAATGAAATTTGGCTTTGCGTACGCCACGAGTTTTCCTTATTTGTTTCCCTCTTTTTTTGCATCTTTGTAATCAGTAAAAAATCACTTATGTCAAATTACACCGTTTCCTGCCCCAAATGCTACCATAGCTTTGAGCCTACTGATGCTATCCGTGAGGAAGTGGAAAAAGAATTGAGGGGTAAAATGACCGATTGGCAAAAAAAGAAAGAGGAAGAAACCAATCAACTATTGGCGGATCAAAAATTAAAAATCGAAAATGAATTATCTGAACAATTAAAAAAGAGCTTAGCAGAACAATACGAACACAGATTAAAACTTGCACAGGAAGGACAGGATAACATGGGAAAGCAAGTAAAAGAATTCCAAGAAAAGGAGTTGGCTTTTTTGAAAGAAGTACAAGCCATGCAAACCAAGGAAGCGGAACTTGAAATTGAACTACAACGAAAATTAAATACAGAAAGAGAAAGCTTAAAAGCACAAATTCAAAAAGAAGAAGCGGAACGCTTATCATTAAAAGACCAAGAACATTCGCTTAAAGTAAAAGAACTTGAAAAGAAATTAGAGGACCAACAAAAGCTAGCAGATGAAATGCGCCGAAAAGCAGAACAAGGCAGTATGCAAATGCAAGGCGAAGTTCAAGAATTATTATTAGAAGAATTATTAAAATCAAGTTTCCCCTTTGACCAGATTTCAGAAGTAGGCAAAGGAGTTCGTGGCGCTGATTGTATTCAAACCGTTAGAAATAATTTAGGCCAGGAAGCTGGAAAAATAATTTATGAAAGTAAACGTACTACTGCTTTTTCTCAAGAATGGATTGAAAAGCTTAAAGCGGACATGCGAAGCCAAGGGGCCGACATTGCTGTGATAGTAACACAAACCTTTCCAAAAGATATGGATCGTTTCGGTGAAAAAGACGGTGTATATATCTGTTCCTTCCAGGAAGTAAAAAGTGTTGCCCTCCTATTAAGAAACGCTATTTTAAAAATATACGATACCAAAAAGAATCAGGTGAACAAGGGTGATAAAATGAGCTTATTATATGACTACCTCACTGGCAATGAATTTGGCGAACAATGGAAAGCGGTGGGTGAAGGATTTAGACAAATGAGACAAAGCATACAAAGAGAACGTGATGCAATGGAAAAGCTTTGGAAGTCCCGTGAAAAACAATTAGAAAAAGTTTTATTAAACGCGATGCATATCAAAGGATCTATCGAAGGAATTGCAGGTGCAGACGCAATTAATCTTAATTTACTAGATGACGAGGAACAAGTTTCATTAGAGGAATAATTACAACACTAATTACTTTGCATAGCAAGTAACTGAAACGTAGTCATCTCCAAAATGATAATCTAGGATTACTTCTTTATTTGCTTCTTTGTGTAATACAAAAGCGGGCATATTCCCCTGCTTATTTGTAGTTAAAGTAGGAATATAAAAGTCCCTGCTAAAATCAATACCCAATTGTTCATGTTGCTTGTACATGGCTTCTTTGGCTGCCCAAAAAAATGCAAGTTGCTGTAAGGTTGCTTCTTCGGTTAACCCCGCCAATAAATCTTTTTCTTTGTCATTCAAAAATTTGTGTGCCACTTTCAATATCCTTGGATGAATTATTTCAATATCAATTCCTATTGGACGATTGTCGCAAACGGCACAGGCAGCATATCCTTTACAATGTGAAAATGAAAAATGAAACGGCACACCTTTTAAATAAGGTTTCCCATTATCTGCCAGAATCAAATCAGCCAAATCAATTTCGGGCATCATTAATTTGAACAACAAACGCACCGCCAAATGTTGGATGCGTCTTTCCTCATTTTGTATTGGAATGGGCAGTTGCATGCCTTCCTCAAAAAACGAAAGCGGCTCCCGTATCGCCCAAATGGCCAAATGGGAAGTGTCGTTGATATTTTGTTGATAAAAGAAAGGCATAAAAAAAAGCTTTGAGTTAGATTGCACCGCGGTTCATACCGCTAAATTAAACATAAATACACAAAGATGATTTTATCTGATAAGCGCATTTTAGAAGAGATTGAA
>JBEITL010000235.1:0-2179 GCA_040374915.1 Sediminibacterium sp.
AGTTTAGCAATTAAAAAACTAGAAGAAGAACTGAATGTTTCTTTATTCGAGAGAAATCGCACCGAAGTTACTATTACTGAAATTGGCGAAAAAATTGTTGAGCAAGCCAATATTATTCTAGAGCAAGTTGAAAAGATAAAAACATTCGCCAAATCTGGCGGTGACCCATTAGACGGGTTAATTAAAGTTGGCATGATTCATTCGGTCGGCCCTTACTTGTTACCTCAAATTATTCCTATCCTAAGAAAAATCGCTCCAAAAATGCCGCTAGAGGTTGAAGAAAATATTACCGCGAGCCTCGAGCTACAACTGAAAAACGGACAAATTGACGCAGCGATTGTGGCATTGCCATTTAATATTCCAGGTATATATGTTTTGCCACTTTACAAAGAAGAATTTGTCGTGGCTGTTCCGAATAACCATGCTTGGGCAACACGTAAAAATATTAATCCAAAAGAGTTAAGCGACGAAAAAGTATTACTTTTAAATAGTGGACATTGCTTTAGTTTGCAAGTAGTTGAGTCATGTCCAGATTTATCTAAAAAAGGAGAGGTACTCCAAGGCAATTCACTTGAAACGATTCGTAATATGGTGGCATCAAACTTAGGGATTACTGTATTGCCAAAAAGTGCAACATCAGATCGTTATCAAAACCATTTAATAAAAGTTATTCCTTTTATTAAGCCCGTACCTTCAAGAACAATTGCAATTGCCTACCGCAAAAGTTTTGTCCGAATGAACGCCGTAGAAAAAATCTCAGAAGCAATACGATTGATTAAAACAGATACGATTGAAATGATATAAGAAGCGTTATTTATAAGTAACGCTTCTTAATATGGATAAGCGATTAACGAGCCGCGCGTCTTCTTTTTGGAGCCGCTTTACGTTTAGCTGGTTTTTTTGCAGCAACTTTACGAGCTGGCTTACGTCTAGCAGCTGGTTTTTTTGCAGCAGGTGATCTTGCAGGAGCTTTCTTAGAACCAAGACCTAAAACAGATTTGAATGGACATGAAGCTAAAACACCAGTGCCTAGTAACACAACACCAACGACTTCATCAACAATACCATATTCAAAAACAGAGTAAACACCCATTACTTGGCCTAATATAACGGCGCCGGCAGCAATACGAACTACTCTTTCTAAACCTTTAACATTCGTCTTCATTTACTATCCTTTTTATTAAGAGGAATTTGCATCATAAACGAATTAAAAATTTTAGGAAATACTTTTTTTAGTGCCTGTCAGCAAAATCCAGCCTTCCCGCTCAATAGGCTTGTTTAAATTAAACCATGCACTATATATTTCAGTCAGCATATCAACTTGTTCTTTTAATATACCAGATAACGCAATTTTTCCGTGAGGCTTACAGGCCTTTGCTACGAGTGGTGCTAGAACGGATAGCGCGCTTGATAAAATGTTTGCAACTACAATATCGGCTTCAAAAGTTAGTGGCAATTCCGAATTGTAAAACTGAATATCAGCATGATTTTCTTTGGCATTATGTGTGCTTGCAATAATGGCTTGAGGATCAATATCAACACCTATTACCTCTTTTGCACCACATTTTTTTGCTGCAATAGATAAAATACCTGAACCACATCCGTAATCTAAAACATGATCGTTAATATTTACTTCTTTAATAAGCCACTCTAAACATAAATGTGTTGTGGGGTGACTTCCTGTGCCAAAAGCTAATCCAGGATCTAAGACTATATTGATGGCATCAGGATTGGGTGACGTATGCCAACTTGGCACAATCCAAAGCTGATCAGAAACACTGATGGGCTCAAATTGTGATTGAGTCAATGCAACCCAATTTTGTTCTTCGACAGAATCAAGTGTGTAATCAATATGAGATAAACCGGTAATATTTTTCAGTTCATTAATGATGGTGTCGATAGATACGGCGGCATCAAAAAGAGATTCAACTGTATTGTGTTGCCATATTGTATTGCTCGGAATGTTGGGCTCACCAAAAAGCGCTTCTTCATTTTCGCTATTAAGATAAGAGTCTTCGATAGCGCAGGAAAGCGCGCCAAGCTCGATTAAGGCATCACTCATGATATGTGCATAATCTGCACTTGCTCGGATTTTAAGATTAATCCAAGCGGCCATTTATTTTTTTTGTATGCCGAGTTTTTTTTCTAAATAATGAATGCTGACACCGCCGTTATTAAA
>JBEITL010000009.1:0-13232 GCA_040374915.1 Sediminibacterium sp.
ACACCAAAATGATCAAAAATAGGAAGACCATCTTTGTACTGTGTTACGATATCTGTTTTATCAGGCGCAATGCGCTGAATATAACGCTGGGTTACTTCGTGCAGTGCTTTATCGTTTACAACAATTCTATTGAAATCGGCACTTAGCAAATCTCTTAAGATACTTGTTGTTTTTGTTTCTTCACTTAAGATGCGAACAGGTGCTACAGCCCCTTTTAAATTGGCTTGTATGGTTTTCCATGTTTCAACTAATGATAACATGTCTTGGTGCAATTCTGCAGTGGATTTACCTTCTGCAGCAGTACGCACAATCACACCAAAATTTTTAGGCCTAATGGCTTCTACAATTTTGTGTAATCTTTTTCTTTCTTCAGAAGAATGAATTTTTTTAGAGACCGCTACAATTTCATTGAAAGGTGTAACCACAACAAATCTTCCAGGCAAAGAAAGTTCGCAACTTAAACGAGGTCCTTTTGCCGCAATAGGTTCTTTTAAAATTTGAACGAGTACGTTTGGCTTACCATTTAATACTTCGTTTATTTTTCCTGTTTTGATAATTTCAGGTTCCGATTGAAAGCGTGCAAAATCAAATCCATGTTCACTTTTATCTAACATGGCAGCTTGCGTATACTTAATAATGGACTTTGCGTAAGGGCTTAAATCAGAGTAATGTAAAAATGCATCTTTCTCAAAACCAACGTCTACAAATGCAGCGTTAAGTCCAGGTATTAATTTTTTTACTTTACCAAGGTAAAGGTCACCTACTGCAAAATTTGCATCGGTATTTTCGTTGTGCAGCTCTACTAGTTTTTTGTCTTCTAGCAAAGCAATTTCTACACCCGTGGGCGTAGCGTTTATAATAAGTTCTTTGTTCAAAATGAGCAACTTTTAAATACAAAATCACCTGCCCTAGGGGCGGCGTATGCATACAACCATATCTTAACAATCATAGCCCTATCAAGGAAGGAAATAGGAAAAGTTGCAGAAAAGGAAATTAGGGGCTAGATACAGATAAGTGTTAAACACGCCCTACTGTTTAGATAGGGCGTGTTTGTATAAGTCAGTAAAGAATAAACAATGACTTGTTCTTCTTCTTATGACGATTCTTTCTTAGGCGTTTCTTACGTTTGTGTGTCGCAATTTTATGACGCTTTCTCTTCTTACCACAAGGCATACACTGAGTAATTTTATTTGTTAATAATAATTTATTTTTTCAATTCCGCAATTCTCTTAGCGATTGCTTCTTTTGCTTCGGGCACTTTAACTTTTTTTGCTGCAAGTGTGTACCACTTTACTGCGTTTGGTTTGTCATTATGCATCTCGTAACATTCTGCTAAATGAAATATAGCTTCCAGGTTTTCTGGATCTTTATTTACAATTAGTAAGAAGCGCTCAATGGCTTTATCTAACTGCCCACTTTTTTTACCACCCAATGCCAAAATCATTTGAGCATATAGGTTGTTTGGATTTTTTTGAACAATGTTTCTGATGGGTAAAATACCCTCCATTGGATTGTTTGAAATGTTTCCAAATATGTAGCAAGCACCCAAACCAATTTTACTAGAATCGTTGTTTGGATTGATAACTAAAGCTTTATCTAAAAGATCTTTTGCTTGTTCTGCCAACCAGTGTTGCATGGCTGGGTCACCTTCCGTAACTAGGTTGTCTATATACAGTTGGGCGGCAAAGGTGAGGCTTTTTTCAGAATTTTCCAATTTAGCTGCTTCGCCGGTATACCAAGCATAGGGTTCAAACAGTTTGGCCGAGTCTGACCAAAACCTAGCTAGCTGGTGGTAAACGTGTATTTTTTGGTCTTTTACATCCCCTCTTACTACACTATTTTCTAGCATATTGAGGCGTAAAACTTGGTCTTGAGGGATTTTTTCTTTTGCTTTTGCAAGTAGATCTTTGAACTCAAGGTGTTGATTATCAGCGTTATGTTCACCATTTGCCGCTGCTGCCGGTTTTTTAGGCGCTACGGTAGACTCCATGTACATTAAAATGGCAAATAAAAGTACGGCTCCGCCAATAAGGAGTAGTTGCTGTTTTTTCACTTTCGAAAAGAATTAGGACGCGAAGTTAGCTTTACTTGAGCTTGCTTTTCACTTCAGTAACAAATTCTTTTGCTGGTTTGAAGGCAGGAATATAATGTTCAGGAATTTCCACAGCTATATTTTTTTTGATATTTCTACCAATTTTAGCTGCACGTTTTTTGGTAATAAAGCTCCCAAAGCCACGTATATATATGTTTTGGCCGTTAGAGAGACTTTCTTTTACCTCTTTAAACATGGTTTCAAGCGTAACGAGCACGTCCACCTTAGGAATACCTGTTTTGTCTGAAATCTGGTTGATGAGATCTGATTTTCTCATTGTATCAAAATTAATTTAGAGTATATGTTTCTAAAAATAAGCTAAAAAATCACGTATTTAACAGAAAATTAAATTTTTTTATACGTTTTACCAACTAAAAATGGCTACATACACCCTAAAAATTAACTTTATACTAAAAAATTAAGCCTTTTAGCCTTAAAAAGGCTGATTTTGCCCATTCTTAATCGATGAAATCAAATTTTACCCAAACCCTCCTTCATTGGCATGTCCACTCAAATACTAGAGATATGCCTTGGAAAGGCGAAAAAGACCCCTATAAAATTTGGTTATCAGAAGTAATTCTACAACAAACGCGTGTAGAACAAGGGCTTGCTTATTACAATAAATTTATCCAAGCCTATCCAACCGTTTTTGATTTGGCAAAAGCAAAAGAACAAACTGTTTTTAAATTATGGGAAGGACTGGGTTATTATAACCGGTGTAGAAATTTATTAGCAACAGCAAAAATAATTGCAACAAACTTTAAAGGTGTTTTTCCAAATGATTATGAAACCCTTTTAACATTAAAGGGAGTAGGGCCTTACACGGCAGCTGCCATTGCATCATTTGCTTTTAATGCGCCATATGCCGTATTAGACGGAAATGTATTTAGAGTGATTGCGCGTTATGAAGGCATTGATATTCCAACCGATACAACAGTAGGTAAAAAAATATTTGAAGAGCGCGCTGCAGCAATGCTCGATAAAAAACGCGCAGGCCTTTACAATCAAGCTATCATGGACTTTGGGGCCACTGTATGTAAACCTATGGCGCCACATTGTAATGCTTGTCCACTACAAAAAACATGTGTTGCACATGCAACTGCGCAGGTCAATCAACTGCCCATAAAAGAAAAGCAGCTTATCAAAACGGAGCGACGATTTTATTATTTTTTGCTTCAGGTTAAAGATGAAATTTGGGTTACTGAAAGAAAACACAAAGATATTTGGCAGGGTTTGTTTGAATTTTATTTGCTGGATGCTGGAAAAAAAATGTTGTGGAATGAAGTAGCTGCACAGCAGTTTTTAAAGGAACAGTTAGGACTGTCTTCCATTAAATTATTGCACCGTTCTTCAGAAATAAAACAAACCCTTACCCATCAAATTATTACGGCGCAGTTTATACGGGTATCCTTGTCAAAAAAACCAGCTAGTTTGACCGCTGGTAAATGGCAAAAAATATCAAAAATAAAGGCCCTCCCATTTCCAAAACTTATGAATCAATATTTTAACGAAGAATTTGTATGGTAAACCTACATTATCGTGGTTTTGCTGGTGTGCGATGTAACTGAATTATTGGTATTTTTGTTGGGTACTAAACTTACGCTCACTTTGGACGATCATTCGGTAATGGGATTATTTTTTGCGCAATCTTTTTTTGGCGCTATTCAACCCCAAGGCACTACTGTTTTGGTACTTATTTTGGTGGTACTGTTATTTTTATCTTTTGTACTAGCTGGATCAGAAGTTGCCTTTTTTTCTTTAACTTATAAGGACATCAATCTATTAAAGTCAAAACAGCAACCCGCCTATAAAAGAATTGTAGATTTAATTGAGCAACCTAAAATTTTATTGGCGTCACTATTAATCGCTAATAGTTTTATCAATATCTCCATCATTATCATTTCAAATTTACTCATTGATAATATGTTTGATTTTGAAAAGTTTAATGCTGTGTGGGTGGAGTTTGTGATCAAAGTTATTGCGGTTACTTTTTTACTCGTGCTATTTGGTGAAATCATGCCAAAGGTACTCGCAACACAAAACAATATTCGTTTTGCAAAAGATTTTGGCGGCATTGTTTATGGCATCTCCTATTTGGTGATGGGGCTGAGTAAACCGCTTGTTAAATATTCTGATATTATCGAAAGAAAGCTAGCTAACAAATCGGCGAGCGCTTATAGCCTCGAAGAGCTCGATCATGCCATTGATTTAACAACCAATGAAACAGCTTCTGAAAACGAAAAAAATATTTTAAAAAGCATTGTTAAATTCAGAAATATCACGGTCAAGCAAATCATGAAAACCCGAATGGATGTTAGTGGCGTGGATCAGGAAGTTAGCTTTGATCAACTCATTGCATTTGTACGTGAAGTTAATTATTCGCGTATTCCGGTGTATAAAGAAGACTTAGACGAAGTGATTGGTATTATTCATACCAAAGATATGGTGCCGCATTTGGATGAAAGTGCTACCTACAATTGGCATAAACTTTTAAGACCACCTTATTTTGTACACGAGCAAAAACCCATCGAAGATTTATTAAAAGAGTTCCAGTCCAAAAGAATTCACTTTGCGGTGGTAGTGGATGAGTTTGGCGGCACCAGCGGTATTGTTACCCTAGAAGATATTTTGGAAGAAATTATTGGAGAGATCAAAGACGAGTTTGACGAAGAAGATAGTGACTATAAAAAAATTGATGACAACAATTATATTTTTGAAGGGCGTGTGATGATTCAGGATTTGTGCAAGGTCATGGACCTTCCTACCGAAACATTTGATGCAGTAAAAGGGGAGAGCGATTCACTAGCAGGTCTTGTACTTGAGCTAGCGGGTGATTTTCCTAAACCTGCGGCTATTTTGACTTCTGGTGATTTTGAATTTACGGTTTTAGAAGTAGCCAAAAATAGACTTCAAAAAATTAAGGTTTCCATCAAGCGTCAGTACCCCATTTAATTTTTTTTTTCATGCTAAGGCAAATAAAGTTATCTGTTTTATTTTTTGGTTTTGCTGGCCTATTTTTTATGGCCTGTAATAGTGGTTATACGCCAAAGCCTACTGGCTATTATAAAATCGATTTCCCTGAAAAAAAATATCAGCTGTTTGATGCGCCTGGTTATCCGTATGCATTTGAGTATCCTATATATGCCAAAGTGGTAAAAGACTCTACTTTTTTTGGTGAAGCCACCGAAAATGAGTGGTGGATTAATATTGATTTTCCGCAGTTTAATGGCCGTATTTATGTGAGCTATAAAGAAATTGGAAAATATAAATTTGACTCACTCGTTAAGCACTCTTTTTTTATGACGAGTAAGCAGTCGGCGAAGGCCTATTCTATTGATGACTCGCTGGTAAATACTGCAAATGGTGTTAGCGGTATGTTTTTTACTGTTGGAGGTGATGCGGCTACTTCCAATCAGTTTTTTTTAACGGACTCTACCAAGCATTTTTTAAGAGGCGCCCTTTATTTTGACGCTACACCCAACGCCGATTCTTTGGCCATTGTCAATGACTTTATTAAATCGGATTTGAAGCATTTGGTAAACACTTTTAGGTGGAAAAACTAATTATATTCGCATAACCATGATTATCATAGACAACAAATTAGTTTCCGATGAGCTCTTAGAGGAGCAGTTTGTGTGCGATTTAAGCAAATGCAAGGGAGGCTGTTGTGAGGATGGTGATGCAGGTGCACCCATGGAAAAGTGGGAATTGGAAAAGTTAAATACGCATTACGAGGATATCAAACCTTATATGACGCCGCAAGGGATCAAAGAGGTAGAAAAGCAAGGTAAATATTTATACGACCGCGAGTTTGGGTGGGTAACACCTACCATTAACGGCGGTATTTGCGCATATGGCATCAAAGATAAAACGGGCACCATACTATGTGGTATTGAGCAAGCGTATAACGATGGTAAATTAGATTGGAAAAAGCCACTTAGTTGCCATTTGTTTCCTGTAAAAACAAAAAAGAGCAAGCGCGATCCGGATATGGAATACGTGAATTATGAACCTCGTGAAGATTTGTGTAGTGCAGCTTGTAGCCTTGGAAAAAAATTAAAAGTACCAGTGTATCAATTTTTAAAAGAATCTTTAATACGTAAATACGGAACCGAATTTTACGAAGCATTAGAAGCAACGGCACTTCATCAAAAAAGTCAAAAAAAATAAGCATGTCTGAAACAGCTGCATCATTTATAGCGAAGAGTACCATTAAAGCTGCCGATTTAGAGCACCGCAGAAAAATCAATTTTAATATTTCTAAATACAATGCAGTAGTACCTATTGGTAAGTCTCAATTTACCGATGTGAATATTACACGTGAACGTGCAAAAAATATTAAGTGGGAAGCCATTGAAAATTTAGACAAATACTTACTGGAGTTTGAACAAAAAATTACGGCGAGAGGCGCAACTGTTATTTGGGCCAATGATACTGTAGAAGCACAGGAAGCGATTGGAAAAATTTGCAGAGAACGTAATTGCAAAACGCTCGTGAAAAGCAAGAGTATGGTTACCGAAGAAATTCATTTAAATGATTTCTTGGAAGCGAGTGGCATTGAAAGTGTAGAAACAGATTTAGGAGAATACATTCAGCAATTAGATGGCGAGCCGCCTTATCATATTGTAACACCGGCAATGCATAAAAGCAAAGAAGATGTTGCTAAATTATTTGCAAATAAGCTGGGTACAAAACCGGATTTAACACCCGAAGAATTAACACAAGTGGCGCGTATTAAATTACGCGAAAAATACACCGAAGCCGAGGTGGGCGTAACGGGCGCCAATTTTTTAATTGCCGATATTGGGGGCATTGCAATCACTGAAAATGAAGGCAACGGCCGTTTAAGCTGTGCGTGGCCTAAAACGCATATTGCCGTTGTAGGTATTGAAAAAATGATTCCTTCAGTTCATGATCTTCCACTTTTTTGGCCACTACTCGCCACCTATGGCACGGGTCAAAAAGTAACCGTATACAATTCTATTTTAACCGGCCCTAAGCAAGCAAATGAGTCTGATGGTCCCGAAGAAATGTTTGTGATATTATTAGATAATGGCCGGACTAATTTACTTGCGAATCCTACGGCGCGTGAAGCACTCTATTGCATTCGATGTGGCGCATGTTTAAACGCCTGTCCAGTGTACAAAAATATTGGCGGCCACTCTTACGAAACAACCTATAGTGGTCCTATTGGTAAAGTGATTACACCGTATTTAAGTGGTGTAGATGAATACAAACACCTGAGTAATGCATCTTCTTTGTGTGGCAATTGTACTGAGGTTTGTCCAATGCGTATTAATTTACATGAACTCTTACTTGATAACCGACATGAAGCGGTAACACAGGGGACTAGCACGCTTGCAGAGCGTGTTGCCTGGAAAGCCTGGATGATGGCTAGTTTAAATAGACCCATGATGAATATGGGTAATGGTAAAATGAAAAACTGGGTGGTCAATAAAGTTTTTAAAGGTTGGGCTGTACACCGCTCTGAACTAGACTTTACACCAAAAACTTTCAATGAAATGTGGAAGGAAAAAACTACATCCCGTCAACGTCCGTAACAGGAATAATTTCTTGGTGCTGCTTTTTCATAGACCTATTTACGAGATATACGCCAGTAAGTGTAACAAAGGAACCTATAAAAATAGGAAGGCTGAGTTTTTCATTAACAGTATACGCACCTACAATGGTTGCTACAATGGGATTGATGTAAGCATAGAGTGATGCTATGGCAGGTGGCAAATATTTCATCGTATATATAAATGCTGCAAAAGCAACAATGGAACTAGCTATAATTAAATAGGCAATCACGATCCAAATAGTAAATGTTATTTCTTGAATTGGCGTAGATTTTCCGGAAGCCACTGCAGCTGCACCTAAAAAAAAGCAGCTTAAAAACATTTGCCAACCCGTTGCATAGTAGGGGTTCATGCCCATTTTATTGCGTGCAATAAATATAGTGCCAAAGCTCCAGCTTAACATGGCAATGAGCGATACCACAACGCCTATAAAATAGCCCACCGAATTATGTACCGCAAGGTTTTCATAAAATACAATTCCAATGCCTATGATACCTAATAACATTCCTTGGAAAGTGAGGGTAGTTATTTTTGTGTTCTTGTATTTTATTTTTTCAATGATCACAACACTTAATGGATATAAGGCGGCAATCAGGGCTGCAAGCCCGCTTGGGATTTCATTTAAAGCATAGGTAGAAAAACCATTGGCTATTACAAACAGCAAAATAGACATGCCCAGTAGCCATTTGAATTCTTTAAAAGTTGGCAGTTTTTGCCCCTTCAATAAAAAAAATACAATTAATGCAAGGCCGCCTAATCCATTTCTGATAGCCGACAACTCAAAGGCAAAAATGCCTTGTTTGATACCATACTTACTTGCCACCCAGGTTGTACCCCAAATAGTACTAGTGAGTACAAGTCCTATGTATGCTTTTTGTTTGGTTGTCATACCACCGATAAAATTAATGTCTAAAATGACGAAGGCCTGTCATGACCATAGCTAGTTTATGTTCCACGCAGTATTCGATACTGTCTTTATCTCTTACCGATCCGCCTGGTTGAATAAATGCCCCAATCCCTGCCTCCTGTGCAATTTGAACACAATCGTTAAAAGGGAAAAAGGCATCAGATGCAAGCACGGCGCCATTTAAATCAAAATTAAATTGATGTGCTTTTTCGATGGCGTGCCTTAATGCGTCTATACGACTGGTTTGACCACAGCCTTTACCCACCAATTGTTTATTTTTTACAAGTGCAATGGCATTGCTCTTGAGATGTTTGCATACGAGGTTTGCGAAAATTAAATTTTCTTTTTCGTCTTCGGTGGTGTTGCGGCCACCAACTTCGTTCCAAGTGTCAAAATTACCTGCGTCAGCTGACTGCGCTAATACACCGTTAAGCAATGATTTGCTTGGTGTTTTTAATGCAGTTGTATTTCCAGTGAGTTGTAATAAAATTCGGTTCTTTTTACTTTTTAAAATATCGAGTGCCGCCGCTTCATAGTTTGGCGCAATGAGTACTTCAAAAAATATTTCATTAATAGCATTAGCAGTTGCAGCGTCTATGGTGTTATTGGTGACTAACACACCACCAAAAGCACTTTCTGAATCGCCACCCAGTGCTGCGTCCCAAGCGTCTTTAACTGTAGCTCTTGCGGCAATACCACAAACATTGGTATGCTTGATAATCGCAAAAGTAGTTTCATTGAATTCTCCAATGAGTTGTACCGCTGCGTCTACGTCTACTAAATTGTTATAAGACAGTTCTTTACCATTAAGTTGTGTAAAGAGCTCTTGTAAGTTACCGGTAAAAGTTGCCTCTTGGTGTGGGTTTTCTCCGTAACGTAGTATTTGTGTAGGTGCAGGATTAAAGTAGTTACTAATGGCAATATCATAATGCATCACCACCTCAAAAGCCTTCGCAGCAAAGGCTTTTCTTTGCTCGATCGTAGTTGTACCGGCTTGTGCAGCGAGCATGGTTTCTAGTATGGCATAATCTTGTTTCGCAGCAATAACCACAAGGTCTCTAAAGTTTTTTGCAGCTGCTCTAATCATAGAAGGACCACCAACATCAATTTTTTCGATAATGGCTTTTTCCTCTGTGGTTGTGGCAAGTGTTTCTTCGAATGGATATAAATCAACAATCACTAAATCAATTTCAGGAATATGGTACTGCTCCATTTCAACTACATCTTGCGGCTCGTATCTACGACCAAGTATGCCACCAAAAATGGCAGGGTGCAATGTTTTAACACGACCACCCAAAATAGAAGGGTAGGTGGTTAAGCTTTCTACCGCAACACAAGTGATGCCTAAATCTTCTAAAAATTTTTGGGTACCACCTGTCGAGTAGATGGTTACGTTTTGAGCGACTAATTGACGTGCCAAAGGCTCTAAACCATCTTTATAAAAGACAGAAATGAGCGCTGATTTAATTTTCTTTTCCATTGCTTGATTGGTGGACAAAAGCCCCTTGTTGAGAAACAAAATGATGCCGCAAATGTAGGCCCTCTGCCTCTTTTTTCCACAACTCCATTTTCCACAAAGGAATACTGCTGTCAAACACATAGAGTGAACGCTTAAACTGCTTTGCGAGTAAGGGTATCGGCGACTTTGGTAGGTTGCTTATAAGAAGGATATCCACTTTTGGTGCCTTGAACATACTGTTATTAAGCTGCGCCGTTTGTCCAATGCGTAAAAACCGTGTGTGTCCAATAGAAAATGCACTGCTAGTTGCTTTAAGGGGTTGTTCCGCCTCTAATCCGTAACGAGTAGTGACCTTTGTTGTTTTGGGAACAAACCATACCGTTAGGGTTGTTTGCCCAGCTGCTTTTATTTGTATAAAGCTATGCATGCTGCAGCCAACCAATAAGGCTATTAAACCCAAATAAAACCATTTGTTTTTTTGGGTTTGTATAAATAGAGTGAAACAAACGATGATTGTAAAAAATAATAGCACCTCCGCCGTGTTGATTTCTACATTGTTTGTAGTGGCAAACGGCAGCGTATTCATTTTTTGGATGATCCAGTTCATACTAGTAATGAGCCAACTGGTTGCTACCGACAAGGCCTTTCCCAAATAGGCAAAGCTTCCTAAAGGGAGTATGAGTAAACAGCCATATAAAATAATACTAGATAGCGGTACTACAATAAAATTGCTAAACAAAAAGTAATTGGGAAACTGATGAAAGTGATATACAACAAGCGGTAATGTTAAAACTTGCGCGCTTAATGTAACGGCGTTTAATTGCCAGCAGGCCTGCATCCATTTGTATTTGAAATAAATGCGATCAAAAATATTTTTTTGATATAGTACAATACTAAGCACTGCAGCATAGGAAAGTTGAAATCCAATATCCCATAAATAAAATGGATGTACTAGTAGTAAAAAAAATGCTGATGCAGCAAGTGCATTTAGTATACTAGAATTTTGTTTTACCATCGTTGCAATGATGATAAATGAAAACATGACAGCTGCTCTAACAATAGAAGGGCCGGCGCCTGTTAGTAGTGCAAAGCCCCACAGCACTAGTAACATGATAGGTGGCGCGGCCCACTTTTTTATTGTTGAACCTGGCACCCAATTAAAAATGCCAATGAGTAACCCATAAATTAAACCTAGGTGTAACCCACTTATGGCAATAACATGAATCACGCCGGTATTGCTATAGGCCTTCATTAAATCGGAATCGATGTCCCGCTTGTAGCCAATTAAAAGTGCTGCTGCTACTGCTTTTTCTTGTTTGCCCGTTATATTTTGTTGAAGACGATTTCTAATTTTTTGTTGTAGTACCTGTAAATATTCATTGCTTTTTTTGTTGGGCAGCATGACCCAGCTTCCTTTTGCTAGATAGAGCTGATGTGTAATTTCATTTCTAAATAGCCACTCTTTGTAATTGAAACCGCCTGGATTATGCGTATCTGGCACTGGATTTGGCTGAGTGGCAGTGGCAATATAACTGCCAGCACTTAAAAAGTTTATAATACTGTGGCTGCGATTTACCTCGATGTGTACTATTATTTTGATACGTGTTTTTATTTCCTGTTGTGCAGTGCCAATACTTTCTATAATAGCAACTGTCTTGTGTGTTTTATTTTTTAGTTGTAGCGGTTCTATTAGCCGCATAATATAAATAGCGCCTTTTTTTGAAGCTGCTAGCAGCGCTGTTTCCTGGTCACGTGCCTGCAACCTATTTTGCATAGCAGCAATACCTAAACTTGCAAATACAATTTGTAAAAGGATGCCTTGTATAAAACGGTAACGGTATTTTTTAAAGCTAGAAAGCTGAGCGGTCATTAAAAGTCCTGAAATTGAAAGGCCCGCTGTTAGGTATAAAGTGGTTTGTAGCTGCGCATTTGTAAATACGCCATGCAATAAATAATAGCAAGTAATAATTCCGATTATGAGCGGAAAGAGCAGTCTGGTAAATGGTGCTTGATGCCAAAAAGGCGGTGTGGTTATGGACACGCACAAACCTATACACTATAATAGCGCTTACTATTTAAGCGATGTCTTTTGGTAGAAGGTTCCCCGTATTTACGCCTAACTTACTTGGATAAGTTCATGCTGCGCTCTTTGTACAGCGTGCGGAAATAAGGATCGTGTAAATCTTTGATAAAACGAATGGCTTCTCCAGTACTTTTCATTTCTGGTCCTAACTCTTTATTCACGCCAGGGAATTTTTCAAAACTAAATACAGGCTCTTTTATCGCATAGCCTTCTAGTTTTTTAACCATGGTGAATTCGCTGAGTTTGTTGGCGCCAAGCATTACTTTGGTGGCAATATTTAAGTACGGAATTTGATACGCTTTTGCAATAAATGGTGTTGTTCTAGAAGCTCTTGGATTCGCTTCAATCACATACACTTGACCATTTTTAATAGCGAATTGAATATTGATCAAACCTCTAATATTTAAGGCGCGCGCAATTTTTTCGCTGTAGAATTCCATCTTTTCAATAATCATTGGCGTTAGGTTAAACGCTGGCAACACCGCGTTACTATCACCACTATGGATACCTGCTGGTTCGATATGTTCCATCACACCCATGATGTGAAAAGTTTCTCCATCAAAAATGGCATCTACCTCTGCTTCTTGACAACGGTCTAAGAAGTGGTCAATTAAGATGGTGTTATCTGGAATATGTTTTAATAAACTGATGACTGCTTTTTCAACTTCTTCATCATTGATGACAATGCGCATGCGCTGTCCACCAATAACGTAACTAGGCCTTACAAGTACGGGATACCCAACTTTGTTGGCTACTTCAATGGCTTCGTCTGCAGTATGTGCAGTGCCATATGATGGATATGGAATTTCTAATTCTTTTAATAGATCGCTAAAACGTCCACGGTCTTCGGCCATATCTAGACTCTCAAAAGAAGTACCAATAATGCGAATACCTTTTTCGTGTAAACGCTTGGCTAATTTAAGCGCTGTTTGACCCCCTAGTTGAACAATGATACCATACGGCTGTTCTAGTTCAATGATTTCCCATAAATGCTCCCAAAATACTGGCTCGAAATACAATTTGTCTGCCATGTCAAAATCGGTAGAAACAGTTTCAGGGTTACAGTTTACCATGATGGCTTCGTAACCACTTTCTTTAATAGCAATTAAGCC
>JBEITL010000133.1:0-4737 GCA_040374915.1 Sediminibacterium sp.
ACAGAACTAGGATCTTGTACAAAAGCTTTATAGGTCTCTTCTATAAAAGCGGGATGCGAATTGGTTATATAAGAAAAATCCTTCATGTGATGGTCTTACGAGTCTTATTTATCAAATTTCCGAGCAAATATCGGTCATAAAAAGGAGAAAAAAAGGGGTAATTTCATTGAAAATTAATGAAATCGATGTTTTTTTTGAATAAAATTTCAAACTTTCAGGTCTAGGCCTTACCTTTGCCGTCCTGAAAAATAATTAGAACATGGCAAACCATTCAGCTACTAAAAAAGATATGAGACAAGCGGCTAAGCGTCGCGAGCGTAACCGTTACTATGGTAAAACTACCCGTAATGCAGTTCGTGAACTAAAAGCTGGCTCAGATACCAAAGCTTACACAGAAGGATTACCAAACGTCATTTCGATGATTGATAAACTTGCTAAGCGTGGTATTATCCACAAAAACAAAGCTGCTAACTTAAAGAGCAAATTAGCCAAAAAGGCTGTTGCTGCTGCATAAGTTAAACTGCAAGATAGATACTTATCAACTTTGATAGATATTATTAAAACCAACCCTGCGGGTTGGTTTTTTTGTGCTCCCAATTTCAATTAACTTCGCTGCTATGACAGAAAAAATTCTTATCCTAGATTTTGGCAGCCAGTATACACAGTTAATAGCTAGAGCCGTTAGAGAGGCCAATGTGTATTGTGAAATCATCCCCTTTCATAAGTCATTTACTTTTGAGCCCGGACTAAAAGGCATTATACTAAGTGGTTCGCCATTTAGCGTGAACGAAGAAAACGCACCTGTTGTAGACATTGCAATCTTTATACAAAACGTTCCGGTACTTGGCGTTTGTTATGGCGCACAATTAACCGCAAAAACATTTGGTGGCACGGTCAATAAATCGAACAAAAGAGAATACGGCCGCGCACACTTACAAATACAGGAACCAGATAATTTACTTGATGGTGTAGACAATGGTTCTCAAGTATGGATGAGCCATTCCGATTCTATTGTTGCTTTACCTGAAGGATTTCAAATTACAGCAACTACCGAAAGTATTCCTATTGCAGCATTTAAAAAAACAACCACAGATACACATCCTTTATTTGGATTACAATTTCATCCAGAAGTTTACCACTCAACGCAGGGTAAATTAATTATCAAAAACTTTTTGGTAAATACTTGTGGATGCAGTCAAAATTGGACCCCTGCTTCATTTGTAACAGAAACCGTTGCTACTTTAAAAGAGCAAATTGGTGACCGTCAAGTAATTATGGCGCTTAGTGGTGGTGTGGATAGCACTGTTGCTGCAACACTTATTAGCAAGGCTATTGGTAGTAGGCTTCACGGCATTTTTGTAGACAATGGCGTACTGCGTCAGGGCGAGTTTGAACAAGTATTAGAAATGTACAAAGAGCTTGGACTAAACGTAACAGGCATTGATGCGAAAGATAGATTTTACGCTGGCCTTAAAGATCAAACAGATCCAGAAGCCAAAAGAAAAGTAATTGGTAAATTATTTATTGACGTTTTCCAAGAAGAAGCAGCCAAAGTAAAAGACGTAAGTTTTTTAGGACAGGGCACTATTTACCCAGACGTTATTGAAAGCGTTAGCGTTCATGGACCATCACAAACCATCAAATCGCACCATAACGTGGGTGGACTCCCAGATACCATGCACTTATCTTTAGTAGAACCACTTAGGTATTTATTTAAAGATGAAGTGCGTAGAGTGGGTCTAGAACTAGGCATTCCAGCCGACATGATTAACAGACATCCTTTTCCTGGACCAGGATTAGCCATCAGAATTTTAGGCGAAGTAAATGCCGAAAAAGTAGCTTTACTACAAGCGGCCGACGCCATTTATATCAATGCTCTAAAATCACACAATTTATATACTGAGGTTTGGCAGGCAGGTACTATTTTACTCCCTGTAAAAAGTGTAGGCGTAATGGGTGACGAAAGAACATACGAGTTTACAGTAGCTCTAAGAGCTGTAACGTCTGTGGATGGCATGACTGCCGATTGGGCACATTTACCATATTCATTCTTAGCACATGTTTCAAACGAAATCATCAATCAGGTAAGAGGTATCAACCGGGTTGTATATGATATTAGTAGCAAACCACCCGCTACCATTGAGTGGGAGTAAAATTATTTATCATGAAAAGAGGAATTCAAATTAGTTCGTTGTTTTTTTTAATGCTAACCTGCTTTTTAAAAACCAATGCACAATCGGTACCAGCAATTCAAGAACGCAAAACTATTGTTGTATTTATTCCCCTAGAAATTGATGCTGCATTTAATGGTCCAGATTATATATTAGGTAATAATAATTTGCCTAAAACCATGCTACCAGGACTCGATTTTTACAACGGTGTTTTAATGGCTGTAGATTCATTAAAGAAAACAACTACTTTACTTGACATACGAATCATTGACACCAAACAAAAAAATAATTCGCTAGCTACCCTACTTGCCGATTCTAGTATTCAAAATACAGCACTCATTATTAGTGCCGTTACAAATAAAGCTGACACTAAACTAATTGCCGACTTTGCGCTTGCACGCAAAACACAAATGATTTCGGCAATTTTCCCTAATGACGCTGGCATTACCAATAATTCATTTTTTACCGTGCTCAATCCTACACTCAAAACTCAATGTGAGGCCATTTACAATTATATACAAGCAAACTTTTCAAAAAATACCATACTCTACCTCAAGAAAAAAGGACCCACCGAAGATTTTATTAAAAACATAATTATTGAGAGCAATAGCCAATCATCAAAGTCATTTTTAAATATTGAAGTTGAAGACAGTGTGGTTTTTTCTGATCTTGAACCTTATTTAGATTCTACCAAACAAAATGTTTTATTGTGCGGGAGCTTAAAAGAAAGCTTTGGCGCAGCAATTGTAAAAACACTCAATGAACATCCGGCATATAAAACCACGGTTATTGGTATGCCAACTTGGGATGGCGAAAAGTCACTCAACGCAGCCAATGTTGAAATTATTTATGCAAGCCCTTATTATTTTAATGGTAACGAAAAACTATTAAAGCAATTAACTGCTGCCTATAAAGTTAAATACCTCGGCCGCCCTAGTGATCAATTTTTTAAAGGCTATGAGAGCATGATCTATTTTACAAATGCATTATTATCGGTGCCCATGCCTGTATTTAATAGCATAAAACTAATGCCGGTTTATAATACAAGTATTAAAAATCAAATAGATTATCAAGAAAATAAAAATCTATATTTTTTTAGAAAACAAAATGGTCAAATCAAATCGGCCAAACCTAACTCTTATTAGGCTTTAAAGGATTTTTAGCCTTCAATTTCACATAATCCAAGAAGTAAATAAGCCTACACGTAATTTCATTACCAAGTGGCTGTTGAAACACGGCCCTTGCATTACTCAAGTAATTTTTATGTGACTCCATTGGTATATTAAAATCGGACCCTAACCAGTTTTTCCAACCAATAATAAAACGGCTACCGTATGCAAAGTCCCAAGTGTAAAACATATCAATATTAAAGACATTGAAATTTTGATTTTTCCCTGGCACAAAAGGAATTTCATTGATACCACCACCAGGCGTAACATTAAAAAAGTTTTCATATTCCACCTTACTCCAATAATGCCTAGCGCGTGCAGACAAATTCATACGTGCATTAAAATTATAAATTCCATTTACGATACTAGTAAGTGTTGTTACTTTACGTCTACCCGCAATTGGAACACCCGCAGCATTTCTAAAGGCATAACCATACTGTCCATTATCTTCATCTCGCTTTACATCGATATCTAAACTAAAATGATCATTAAACCTGTAACGTGGCGCAATAGTTAAACTGATGTAGGCATCATCGTAAATTGGAGATTCGGCAAAACCTGCGTTGTACCGGAAAAAAAACTGTTTTCTACTATCGGAACTACCCGATAAGCCAGCATACCAATATCCCGTTCTTTTTATCATAACACCTGGCGTGCGCATTTCAAAATAATCATGCGTCCACTGAGGTTGAACATTTAATGTTACAGATGCGTCCCAGAAATTCTTGAAAAACCAAAAAGCCCTTGTTTGAATTTCAAAATTGGTAAACACATTGGGTTTGTATAAGTAGGATGGACGAAGGGTTAAGGTATAACTTGATTGCAAAAACTTTTTTGTAGGTTTAAACTGGTTGTAACTAATTCTGGCGATACCAGAAAACTCATTAGGTGCCAGTAAAAAACCCATATCATTGGGATCATATCTATCTGACTCAATATTGGTATGCAATAAATACTGGATCTTACCACTCACTTTAGCAAATGCTAATAAACTTTTAAATCCCGTATAACTTTCAACCCCAGATATAGCACTCACTCTTCCATTCCAGATAAGTTGATGGGTATTGGTTTTATCAAATAAACTCGCATCAAACCCTGTAACATTGGCGTTGCGGGTTCCTCCACTCCTCCAAACATTACTATTGGTTAATGTAATGGATGACCTTCCCGAGAGCGCCTGATCCAGCACCAAAATATTATAATTGGTTAATGGGCTGGTTTCGTAATTTGTTTTTGCGCCCGTTGTTTTATCTAAAACCGTTGCAGTTGTAGGCGCTACAAGCGCATTAAAAACTCCAATACCTAATTTCTTTTTATTTCTTCCAGAAAATTTTGTTGCATTGTATAATTGAGATATCCCCGGATTTGAAACAATCGACAAATTACTATTGTTAGCC
>JBEITL010000205.1:0-3057 GCA_040374915.1 Sediminibacterium sp.
ATTTTGGTAATGATTGTCAAATGGATCAAAATCCAATCCATATTCGTGGGTATCGCCCACCGTTAATTCACCTTGTGCATTTTGTGATACCATTACATGAATACCATGCTTTACATATTCAGACATGTCTTGATGTATTCTTGTATGAAGCGCCTCTAATGACGACGCTACTGCAAAACTCTTGTAATGTAGTAAACTTAACCCACCACACACCGAAGTGCCAATTGTATAGTCTGATTTTTCGTGCTTAAAACGCATCATTTGCAACCTGCTTTTGGTGATGGGCTGTGCAGCAAATACAGACGGGAAAAGTGTTTCAAAATCGGCACCAGAGCAAACACAAATAATATCTGCTTCAAAGGTTTTATCAAACGAACTGGCTTTATGTTTTGTAATGCCCGTAATAGCCGTGCCCCATATAAATTCGACGCCATAAGTTGCCGTCAAATAAGCAGGTAATCCTTTAATAGCAGATCTTGGATCAATAATCACTTCATCATCACTATATAATCCACCTATTAATTTGCGCTGATTAATCCCTGAAAATCTTTCTTCAATTTGGTCAGGCGTTAATAAATGAACTGGACGTTTGTTTGCAATAAATTTTTCATGCATTTCTTCTAGCACTGCCCATTCGTCATCAAAATAAGCCAAATGAATACTTCCACAAGGATTATAAGACTGTTTCATCCCATCTAAACATTCCATCCAAATTTGCTTAGTTCTTTTAGCTCTTTCGTACAAGGCGCCATCTGGTTGACCAACCGGCCAAAGCATCCCGAAGTTTCTGATGGAAGCACCAATAGCTTCCTGGGTTTTATCAATAACTGTAACCTTATATCCTTTAATGGCGAGCGCCCTAGCAGTTGCCAATCCTACAATACCTGCACCTACTACAATTGCTTTTTGTGGTAACATAACAGAACAAATTTATTTATAAATATACTAAAAAAAGCGAAGCCTGTAAAGACTTCGCTATAAACGATTGCTTGCCACAATTCATTTTTTATTTAACCAAACTTATGAGCGTTATTTGATGATCCACATTTTTGCGTTGATATCATCGATAGCACCAAACTGAGAAGAAATTGCAGCTTCAACATTTGTTTTATTGTTTGCTCTTTCTGCAGTTGGGTATTGATATCTCAAAGCAACTCTTCCGCTATTACCAGAACCAGCTCCTGTTAAAAATGCAGGAACACCTGTTCTTCTCCAGTTAAAATAAGCTTCTTGACCAGAGTTCATGTAAAACGCTAAATACTTTTGAAGTAAAATTTGATTGCGTCCATCAGCAGTATTACCCTTGTACTTAACATCTGTTTGATTGTAGTAAGTATCGTACAAAAAGTTAACATCGTAATTAACAGACTCAAATAAACCACCACCTGGCTTTTGGAAAGTAACCGTATTAACACCATCTTTTACGCCATAAAAAGCTAAAGATGCTTTAATACCATTTTGGTACCAAGTTTCTGCATTTGCAGATGAAATCCAACCTCTATTCATGGCTTCTGCAATGTTAAAGCACATTTCAGAGTAACCAATTACAATTGAAGTTTCTGCGGTATAGGTTTGATAGTAACGCTTTCTGTTGATAAAAGAATATTGACCAACACCTGCATTTTTACTCATGGTAGCTAAATCCTCTCCACTGCTTGCACCAACAAATGCGGCGTAAGAATTAGGAGCAGCACCAGCAGCAACTTTAGCAGCAGCAGGCTCAGCAACCATAAATGTTCTTGGATCTTGTAAAGACACAAGTGTATTTAAGTAAGTAGCAGCCATGTTGTAACGAGTGGCGTCAAAACCAAAGTTATCCGGGCTTGTAGAGTACTTGTTAAACTGCGCATTGTAAACGAATTGCATTTGATCTGCAGCACTTGCAAACAAAGGATACTTTGTTGGGTTATTGATAACGTCTGCAAATTTTTGCTTGATATTTAAATCAGCATCTGCTTCTTTATTACTCAACTGAATTAATACACGTAACTTAAATGCATTTACAGCTCTCTGCCATTTAGCTAAATTGTTACCATAATAATAGTCATTTGCTAATACATAGTTTTTGGTAACAACCGTTGCCATTTCTGTATTGGCATCTTCTAGGTAAGTTAAAATCGCTTTAAATACATCCTTTTGAGAATCATATTTAGGCGTTACATTTTCTAAACCTTTAAGTGCTTCTGATACAGGCACATCTCCTAGGTTCATTGTCAATTCATAAATATAAATCGCTTTTAAAAACTTTCCGAGTGCCGTATACGGGTTTGGAGAAGGAACAGACTTTGTAGACTCTTGTTCCATTTTTACAATATTTTTTAAAATATTGTAGTTGTTAAATGAATAACCAGTCCAGTTGTATTCATTGTTACCATAATAATCATAGTTACAAGCATAAAACTGATTGGCACGTTGTGTACCGTTAAAGGCACCTTTGTTTAAACCTCCTAAAACGTTGTTAAAGATAAGGTTTGCAGGTACACTTGTTGCTCTGTTTGGATCTGCCTCCAATGAGTCAAATGATTTTTTACATGCTCCTAATGATCCTATCAAAAGGATGAATGTAAATATTTTAATAATATTTTTCATAATAATTATTTTGAAGGATTAGAATATAAAGTTGATGTTAATACCGTAAGATCTTGTCGTTGGTGTTTGTAAACCAATACTTGATTCACCAGGATATTGATCAATATCAACATCATTAAATCTAGTGTCAGGCATCCAATAGAGTAAATTACGTGCTACTAAAGAAACAGTTGCTTTTTTGAATATTGATTTTTGAACCATCGCTTGAGGTAATTCATAGGTTAACATAACTTCTCTAAGCTTCATGTATGTTTTACTCATGATATTTGGTTCTGGATTACCATGCACACGGCTAATATAATCTTGTATGAAAGTTTTAGTCGTATTAGGCGCAAATGTTAACTGGTTATAGTTAGTAATTCTTCCAGTTACTGGATCAAATACAGGGGTACCTGAAGCTACTACTACACCTTCACCAACATAAGATTTAACACCTTTGTAATCTTGGTAACGCGCTTCACCCATTGC
>JBEITL010000175.1:0-3616 GCA_040374915.1 Sediminibacterium sp.
GCGTAGTTTATATCCAGAACAAAAGTTAACCCTTGTATTTCAACCCCATTTATTTAGTCGTACGCAGGATTTATGTGATAGATTTGCGGATAGTTTAAGCGCCGCCGATGAAGTGGTGTTGCTTCCTATTTATCCTGCACGTGAACTACCCATACCAGGTGTTACATCTGAAATGATTGCTCACAAAATGACCCATAAAAATGTGGCGCTGTTACAAAAAGAAGAACTAAGTAGTTGGGTAAAAGCGCAAAAGCCTAAACTTTTGGTGATGGCTGGCGCAGGCGATATTGACGTACTCATTAGAAACATCAAAAACGATTTATAAAAATAACACGATGCGAAATTTACCTTGGAAAAAAATAATAATGCGAACACTCTGGATTATGCTAGGGGTGGCTACCATGGTATTTTTTGTAATGGCCTGGAGGGAAAAGGATAAAAAAAGAATCAAGGACATTCAAATACAAATTGCTGGTGAAGAAACCCAGCTCTTTATCAATGAAAGAGACATTAAGGAAATGCTCAAAGCGGGTGGACATATTATTGGCGCAGAAATGTCTTCACTTAATTTAAGTGCGATTGAAAAAAAGGTGGCCGGTAATCCTTGGGTAAAAAAAGCAGAAATCTATTATACCAATAAGCAAGTGCTACATGTGCTTATTGAAGAGCGCATACCCGTAGCCCGGATATTTACCCAGGGTGGCGCATCGTTTTACCTCGATTCTACAGCACTTAGGTTGCCGCTAAGTGAAAAAGTGGTAGCTCGTGTACCAATGTTTACGGGCTTTCCATCCGACAGGCCTGTTTTATCAAAGCCTGATAGTTTGTTGTTAAAAGAAGTGGTAACACTTGGTCAATTTTTGAATAAAGACTCTTTATGGGGTGCGCAAATTGCTCAAGTGGACATTACGCCACAGGCCATTTTTGAACTCGTACCCGTAATTGGCGATCATATTATTACCCTTGGAAAAGCGACCGATCTAGAGCAAAAGTTTTTGCGTTTGCAAACTTTTTATAAGCAGGCTTGGATGCAAAAAGGGGTGCGTTATTATGAGCGTATTGATATCCGTTACAAAGACCAAGTAGTAGCCATCAAACAGGGTACTGCAAAAGCCCAAATTGACTCGGCAAAATCGGCACTTTTAATTCAGGGACTCATGGCCCAGCCTGCACTTGATGCTGCTGCTGCCGCAGATACGGTGGCCGCAAAAGTTGTTGACACTGTGCAACAAAAAGCAAAACCCAAACCGGTTATTAACATTGACAATAAAACTAAAATAGCTCCGTTAAACAATAAGGCTAAAAAGAATTCTAAAACAACGAAAAAAACGAACAACTAAAACACACCGTTATGCATCACAATGAAGCACCGATCATTGTAGGTCTAGACATTGGAACTACTAAGATTGCCGCCATCGCCGGCCGTAAAAATGAGTTTGGAAAATTAGAGATCTTGGGTTTTGGACGCGCTAATTCAAGTGGCGTTCAACACGGTCAGGTTTTAAATATTGACCAGACCATTAAAGCCATTCAACTGGCTTTAGTTAATTGCTACGAAAGTAACCCCGAATTAGAAGTAAGTGAAGTGTATGTGGGTATTGCAGGTCATCACATTAAAAGCTTGCAAACACGTGGAGACATTGTTAGACAAGATCCTGACACAGAAATTATGCGTTCGGAAATTGAGTTCTTGATCAACAACCAACGTAAAACATTTATTCCTGCAGGCGATCAAATCATTGATGTGATACCGCAAGATTTTCATGTAGACAATAACCAAAATATTAAAGATCCAGTAGGGTACAACGGTGTTAAAGTAGGTGCCAATTTTCATATTATTACTGGAGATAGAAATGCCATTCGTAACATTAACAGAGCGGTAGAAAGAAGTGGCCTTAGTACCAAAGATTTGGTGTTACAACCCCTTGCATCTGCAAGTGCCGTAATGAGCGATATTGATATGGAAGCCGGTGTAGCAATCCTCGATATTGGTGGTGGTACTTCAGATTTAGCTGTTTTTAGTGAAGGTATTTTAAAGCATACTGCGGTGATACCTTTTGGAGGTGAAAATATTACGAATGATATTCGTATGGGCCTTGGTGTATTAAAAAGCCAAGCAGAAGCGCTAAAAGTACAATTTGGTAGTGCCCTTGCAGATGAGGCACAAGCCAATGCGTACATCACCATTCCTGGATTAAAAGGCATGCCTGCAAAAGAAATTAGTGTTAAAAACTTAGCACAAATTATTCAAGCGCGCATGAGTGAAATTCTAGATTTTGTTACCTATCATATTAAGCAGGTAGGACTTGATACCCGCTTATTAAACGGAGGTGTTATTTTAACAGGTGGTGGTTCTCAATTAAAGCACCTTATTCAATTAACTGAATATACAACAGGGTTAAATGCAAGAATTGGTTTACCAAATGAGCATTTAGCGCCCAATCATATAGATGAACTCAAGAAACCAATGTATGCAACTTGCCTTGGTCTTATTTTAAAAGGTTACGCCGATTATGACATGAAGCACAAAGAGTTTACAGAAACATTTAAACGTGTTGAAGTGCCTCGTGCTTTAAAAACAGTTACACCAGAACCAGTAGCAGAGCCAGTTCTAGAGGAAACGACCACAACGCCAGTTGTTGGCGGAGACAATGGTAAGGATCGTGTTAAATTCTGGGAGAAATTCAAGAATAACTTAATCGAATTATTTAAAGAAGAGGACGAACTTCTAAATAAACAAAACTAACCTTTTACGATACCCATTTCATTCTAACTTTCTAAACTCGTTTATATGATTCACTTCGATCTTCCTAAACAAAAATCTTCTATCATTAAAGTACTTGGTGTTGGTGGAGGTGGAAGCAACGCAGTTAACTTCATGTTTGATCAAAATATTGAAGGTGTTGATTTCATTATTTGTAACACAGATGCGAAAGCCATTGAGCAAAGTCGCATTCCCAATAAAATTCAATTAGGACCACACCTTACACAAGGGTTAGGTGCTGGTGCAAATCCTGAAGTAGGTAAACTCGCTACCGAAGAGTCGCTTGAAGAAATCAAGCGCATTTTAGAAGTGAATACTAAAATGGCATTTATTACTGTAGGTATGGGTGGCGGAACCGGTACGGGTGGTGCCCCTATCATTGCACAAATTTGTAAAGACTTAGGTATTTTAACAGTGGGTATTGTGACCACACCATTTGGGTTTGAAGGACCTCGTCGTTTGCAACAAGCTCAAGAAGGTATTGAGCAGTTAAAGCCACATGTAGACACACTTCTAGTAATTAGCAACGATAAATTACGTATGCAATACGGTAATTTAAAAATGAAAGAAGCATTTGGTAAAGCAGATAACGTATTAGCAACTGCCGCTAAATGTATTACCGATATCATTAATAGTAGAGGTCATATTATTTTTGACTTTGCAGACGTTTGTACCGTAATGAAAAATGGTGGTGTAGCCATTTTAGGTAAAGCAGAAGTAGAAGGTGAGAATAGAGCACAACTTGCTATCGAAGAAGCCATTGCATCTCCACTTTTAAATGATAGCGATATCAAAGGTGCTAAATGGATTTTAATTAATATCAATAGTGCCGAAGGTGATCATGAATGCACC
>JBEITL010000023.1:0-9924 GCA_040374915.1 Sediminibacterium sp.
AAAATCAAATAGTTTTGGAGGCCAGCTGAGCTTCAAACACAACTATGCAAAAAATGGTGAAAGTTTATCTGCCGACTTAAATTATAACGAAAGAAACAGTAATAATACCTCAAACGTTAATACACAAACCTACTTCATCAACAATGCCCTAAAAGGATTCCCATTATTACAACAAACCATTGGATCGGGTAATTCAAGCAATACTACTGCTCAATTAGATTACGAAAATCCAATTTCTGATGATAGTAAATTTGAAATGGGCGCTAGAGGTTCTGTTCGATTAAATGAGTCTGTATCTAATCAGTTCAGGTACAATCCTGTTACTGCAAAATATGATATGATTTCAAGAATCAGTAATAGTTTTAAATCCAATGACCAGGTGTATGCTGCTTATGCTACTTACACATTTAGGGTTAAAAAAATAAACTATCAATTAGGTCTTCGTGCAGAGAGCTCAATTTACACAGGAACGCTTTTAACAGCTGCAGGAAAAGATTCGGCAAGCTTTACGGTGAAATATCCTTTGAGCTTAATCCCTACTGCATTTTTAACGTACAAACTATCTGATAAACAAGATTTACAATTTAACTATGCGCGCCGTATTAATAGACCAAATTTCTGGCAATTAATTCCGTATCCTGATTTTTCTGATCCACAAAATATTAGTGTTGGAGACCCTGGCATCAGACCAGAATTTACCAACTCATTTGAATTTTCATATAACAATGCATACAAAAAAGGTGCTAACTTTTTGGCAACCGCCTTTTTCAAGTATAGCACTGATTTAATCACTCGCTATGTTTATACTGGCAAGAATGAATTGAACCCCGCCGATACAATGCCTGTTTACTACAGTTCATATATCAATGCAGACAATAGTATCATTTTTGGATTGGAACTAAGTAACAAAGTGCCAGTAACCAAATGGTGGGATTTAACACTAAGTGGAAACTTATTTAGTTCAAAAATAAATGCAACCATACCAGGTCAAAATATTAGCAACGACGCACAGGTTAGTTGGTTTGCAAAAATGAACAGTAGTTTTAAATTAAATAAAACACTTTCCGTTCAATTGAGTGGTGACTACCAAGCTAAAACCATTTTATCTCCAAATGTTGGAGGTGGTGGTGGCCGTGGCGGCGGAGGTGGTGGCTGGGGTGGCATGTTTGGCGGTGGTGCTCAAACATCGGCTCAAGGTTACAACATGCCTCGATATGGCCTTGATTTAGCCATTAGAAAAGAGTGGACATGGAAAAATGGCAAGAGCGGTTCTTTAACGCTTAGCATGAATGATATTTTAAGAACACAATTATTTAAATCATATTCTGAGAGTAACTTCTTCACTCAAATGAGTGAACGCAGAAGAGATCCTCAAGTACTAAGGGTGAATTTCAATTACCGTTTTGGTAAATTCGATGCTACCTTATTTAAACGTAAAAACACCAAAGCAGATCAGAGTGGTGGCGGAATGGATATGATGCAATAAAATATTTTACGACCGATGTTAACGGTTCTTACCCGTTAACATCGGTACAAAAGAAAAGATGTCAAAAGACTCCTCGGTAATTACACCGCTCATGTCTTTGGTAATTCGGATCATTCTTTGTTGATCACCCTCCCCCTCATTTACAGGTAACACCATAATGCCCCCTGGTTTTAATTGCTCCACCAATTTTGGCGGAATAAAAGGTGCAGCTGCGGTAATTATGATTTTATCGAAGGGTGCATAAGTAGGAAGTCCTTCAAATCCATCTCCATAGAAAAATTTAATGGTTGGATATTTTGCCTTAAAGACATAGTCGATATGTAAATCGTATAGTTTTTTTTGACGCTCAATGGTATAAACACGAGCCCCCATTTCAGCTAAAATAGTAGCTTGATATACACTTCCTGTTCCAATCTCTAAAACTTTATCCGACTTATTAATTTGTAGTAACTGCGTTTGATAGGCTACTGTGTGTGGATGCGAAATGGTTTGACCCTCACCTATTGGAAACGCCCTGTCTTCGTAGGCATGCGTTAGAAATGCTGAGTCTAAAAAATAATGCCTAGGCACTGCATTGATGGCTGCCAATACAGACTCGTCGGTGATCCCTTTTTCCCTGAGCAAATCCACCATTTGCTTTCGAAGTCCTTTATGTACGTGTTTATCTTCTAGTTTTTGCTGCATGATTCACCCTATGCCAAAGACATGTCTTTAATAATTCGTTGAATTTTTTGATCTAATCCTGCAAAAGTATGATCGTATGCTTCTTTAGAAGCCAGTGTCGTATGTACACTAAAATAAAACTTTATTTTAGGCTCTGTGCCAGATGGCCTTGCAGAAATTTTACTGCCATCGGCGGTAATAAATTGAAGTACATTACTTTTTGGTAATTGCAACTGCCAGGTCTCGCCACTTAGTAATTTTTTTCCGGTTTGCATGTCATAATCCAACATTTCTACCACTTCCGATCCATCAATGAATGCTGGAGGGCTAGTTCGAAAACCTTCCATCATGGCCGCAATTTCTTTTTGACCGTTCATGCCTTTTTTGGTAATACTAATAAGCTGTTCATAGTAAAACCCATATTGCATGTAAAGTTCTATCATCTTATCAAATAAGCTCTTCCCTTTTGCTTTTTCATAGGCTGCCATTTCACATAGTAAAGCAACAGCACTTACTGCATCCTTGTCTCTAATTTCATTTCCAATCATGAGACCAAAACTTTCTTCACCACCAATTACATAGTTTTCGTTGGCCTCCTTTTCTTTGATCAGCTCAGCTATCCATTTAAATCCTGTAAGCACATTATAACATGCTACACCATTTTGTTTGGCAACCTCGTTAATCATCGCAGTTGTTACAATGGTAGAAATAACCATATCATTTGGCTTTGCAATGCCTTTTGCTTTTCGGGCTTCTATAAGGTATGCAAAAGCTAAAACAGCTGTTTGATTGCCATTCATAAGTACCCATTCACCCTTATGGTTTTTAACACCAATGCCAACCCTGTCGGCGTCTGGATCTGTTCCTAATAAAATATCGGCATTTAATGCTTTTGCCATAGCAAGCCCCATGGCCATGGTTTCACTTTCTTCGGGATTGGGATAACCCACCGTAGGAAAATTACCATCAGGTGTTGCCTGCGCTTCCACAATATGAACATTGGTAAATCCAAAACGAGACAATACTTCAGGCACCAGGGTTATGCCTGTGCCATGAATGGGCGTATACACGATTGATAAGTCATGCTGCGCCTGAATTACTTCGGGATAAACACTTAAGCTTTTAACCATGTTAATATAAGCCTCATCCATATCACGGCCTAAGATGGTAATATTTGCTTCTCCACCAGACCAGTTCACCTCATCAACACTTGTAATAGCCTCTACTTCCTTTATCACATTTTTATCATGCGGTGGAACCAGCTGCCCACCATCATTCCAATAAGCTTTATAACCATTGTATTCTTTAGGATTGTGTGAAGCGGTACAAACCACGCCCGCCTTACAACCTAATTGCCTAATTGCATAACTTAATTCGGGGGTAGGTCTTAATGCCTCAAATAAATATACCTGTATACCATTGGCAGCAAATACGCCTGCCGTGGTTTCGGCAAAAAACCGGCTGTTATTTCTACTGTCATGACCAATCACGACAGACACGGGATCATTACCATATGTTTTTTTAAGGTAGTTGGCAAAGCCTTGAGTAGCCATACCCACAGTGTATTTATTCATTCGGTTGGTTCCAACACCCATAATACCACGCAGGCCACCTGTACCAAATTCAAGGCTTCTATAAAAAGAATCGGCTAATTCATCAGGTTGTAAACTGTTAATGGCATTTTTAGTTGCCTCATCGTAATTACCAGAAAGCCACACCGAAACTTTGTCTTGAATAGAATGATCCATAAAATAAGATTGAATAGACTACAAAAATAATAAAAATTAGGCCTTGGATTCCACGCAAACACCGTCGATTTCAGTACCCGTAACCAGCACCCGAATATGATCTTGTAAAGAAGTGGAAATGGACAAACCAACATAGTCCGGCTTTACGGGATATAAACGGTACATCCTTTCTACGAGCACCAATGTTTGAATACTCACTGGATAAAAATCTAATAATGGTTTGATGGCATACAAAAGTGTTTTGCCACTATTGGATACATCATCCACCAAAACAATATGCGCTCCAGTAAAATGAGCAGGTGCGCTATAGGTAATTGTTGAAGGCATTTCTTTGTCTAACGAAGCTTCCAAAATAGTAATACTGCACTGAACATACGGAGCCAATAAAGCGGCAATTTTATGTGCAATCACCACCCCATTATTACGGATGCCAATAAGAATTAATGACTTGGTAGAAGGTGCAATATTTTCGGCTAATTCAAGTGCCATGCGGTGCATTTTTTGCTGGGCCGCAGCAGCAGACAAAATAGAATTATGGAGTTCCATTATCTCAGATTTAGTACCAAATGTAACAAGAATATTTGCACAATACGAACTGAATGACAACTAAATAAAACAACTTATCTTTACGCCCTAATTGTGCACCATGGAAATGATAGCCCCTCTGATTTTTTTAGCCCTTTTGGCTACCGCAGGCTTCCTTTTTTACAAAAAGGCTACCCTCATAAAAAAAACCATTTTTTTGGGCAAATCGGAAATACAATATAATGAACCTGGTCGCAGATGGAAACAAGTATTACTGCTGGCACTTGGACAAAAAAAGATGTTCAAAAATCCTTTGGTTGCTTTTTTACATTTGATCATTTATGCTGGATTTATCATTATCAACATAGAAGTATTAGAAATAATTATTGATGGCATCACCGGAAAGCACCGTGTGTTTTTACCGTTTATTGGTAGCTACTACAGCCTATTTATCAATGTTTTTGAAATACTCGCTTTTGGTGTTACCGTTGTGTGTATCGTTTTTTTAGTGCGCCGAAATATTTTGTACATTAAAAGATTGGCGAGTAATGATTTAGCCGGTTGGCCAAAAACAGATGCGAACCTCATACTCATTGTTGAAATTGTTTTAATGAGCCTATTTTTTTTAATGAATGGTGCAGATCAAGCGTTACAAAATTTACAAGCGCCACATTATGCAACTACGGGATCATTTATTGTTTCAAGCATGTTAGTGCCTAGCTTAAGCAGTTTGTCAACAGAAACACTTGTGTTTATTGAACGTAGCGCATGGTGGCTTCATATCATTGGTATCTTGGCCTTTTTAAATTACCTGCCCTACTCGAAACATTTACATATCATACTAGCGTTTCCAGCTGCCTACTACAGTGCATTAGAACCAGCAGGAAAAATGAAAAACATGCCGTCGGTACAAAATGAAGTGTTGTATGCGATGGATCCAACGAAAGCGCCAACAGATGCTGCTCCACCTTCTACATTTGGCGCCAAGGATATTTTTGATTTGAACTGGAAAAATTTAATGGAGGCATACAGTTGCACTGAGTGTGGAAGATGTTCTGCTGCTTGTCCTGCCACTACAACGGGTAAATTATTAAGTCCACGTAAAATTATGATGGCTACCAGAGATAGACTTGAAGTAGTCGCGCAAAACATCCAAAAAAACACAAACTTTGTAGACGATCAAAAAACACTCTTACACGATTATATCAGTGTTGAAGAATTAAGGGCTTGTACAACATGTAATGCATGCGTAGAAGCTTGTCCTGTTAGCTTATCTCCGCTAGATATTATTATGGAATTAAGAAGATCATTAATCATGGAAGAAAGTAATGCACCTTCCGAGTGGAACAATACTTTTTCAAATATTGAAAACAATTTTGCTCCTTGGAAATTTTCACCAGAAGACCGTGAAAATTGGGCAAAAGAAATCTAATTATCTACTATTATGAAAGTAAATACAATGGCCGAAATGATGGCTTCAGGAACAATGCCAGAATATTTGTTTTGGGTAGGTTGCGCTGGTAGCTTTGATCAAAGAGCACAAAAAATCACCAAAGCGTTTTCGCTTATTTTAGATAAAGTAGGTATTAGTTATGCCATATTGGGTAAAGAAGAAGCGTGTACCGGTGACCCTGCAAGAAGAGCAGGTAACGAGTTTCTATTTCAAATGATGGCCTACCAAAATATTCAGGTCATGAACGCCTATGGTGTTAAAAAAATAATCACCACCTGCCCGCATTGTTTTAATACCATCAAAAATGAATATCCTGAGCTAGGCGGAAATTACGAAGTCATCCATCACACTACTTTGCTTCAATCTTTGATCAACGAAGGAAAAATTATTTTAAAAGAAGGCGGTGCATTTAAAGGCAAAAAAATATCTTACCATGATAGCTGTTATTTAGGTCGCGCTAATCATATTTATGAAGCCCCACGTAAGGTGTTAGAAATTTTAGACGCTGAGCTTATAGAAATGAAAAGATGCCGCTCTAATGGTCTATGCTGTGGTGCTGGTGGCGCACAAATGTTTAAAGAAGAAGAAGCAGGCACCACCAGAATTAATATAGAAAGGGCCGAAGAAGCGGTTGCAACAGGGGCTCAAATTATTGCATCGGCTTGTCCGTTTTGTAATACTATGATGACGGACGGGATAAAAAATAAAGAAAAAGAAAATGAAATGGCCGTGCTAGATATAGCAGAGCTCATTGCAGAAAGCATGGCTTAATTAAAATATTGAATGATGAACTTTTCTATAGAAGCACATATCCCTTCCGATTTTAACGACCATGCTCGTGTTTGGATTTTTCAGAGCAGCAGGTTATTTAGTATGTCAGAAGCTTTTGAAATTGAAACGATTTTAAAGGGTCATTGCAGCGGCTGGAAAAGTCATGGATATGCTGTAAAAGGGTATGCTAATTTATTTTTTGGCCAATTTATTGTGGTAATGGCCGATGAAACCGAGGCCACTGTTGGTGGTTGTAGTACAGACAGTTTATTTAGAATCATCAAACAAATTGAGGCCCTTTGTAAAGTCAATTTATTTGACAGACAAATGCTTGCCTTTTTAGTGAAAGATAAAATTCAACTTTTACCACTCGCGCAAATTAAATATGCAGTATCAAACGGCCACATCAGCCCAACTACTATTTATTTTAACAATACAGTAGGTACAAAAAAAGAATTGATGCAAAACTGGATGATTCCTATGAACGAGAGCTGGCTCGCAGCAAGGGTTTCACAGGCTTAGTGACCACTTTATTTAATTGATAACTTACGGCTACTCTGTAATTTCTGGTATTACTTGAGCTAAATGATTCTAAATTAAAATTAGCACCATACACAAATGTTTGTAATTGCTGCTGTGTGGTAGGGTCAATTATATTAATTGAAACAATGAGTCGGCGATCCAAAAATTTACGCTGTACGCCTAGGTTAACTGTTAGATTACTCCTACTTCTACCCTGCGGATCCGCAAAATTATTGTAGCGTGCTGTACCTTCAAAAGTTAGCAAATTACTTGGGGTGAAATTGTAATTAAGGCTCGTATAAAAAGTGGCACCATCCCTATATTTATATATTAATTTTTCTGCAGCCCCGTACTGGTTAAATGTATAGCCCGCACTCCCATTCATTCTAAACTTTTTGGTAAATGTGTAACCACCCCAAGCACTTGCCTCATACTCGCGTCGATCAGAAATATTTTTCCAAGTCACTTCGGTTTTACCACCCGCTTGCAAAGTTCGGATACTATTAAATACCTGCTTCAGTTGGTTGTACCCTAGTGAGGTATTTATATAATACTTGCCTTTCACATAACTAAAATTCCAATCGTAGTTATGCGATAATGTAGGCTCTAAATATGGGTTACCAAATCTAATATTATAGGGGTCACTATAGTCGACATTAGGGTTTAATTCGCCTATGCCAGGACGTCTAATGGTTGCCCTGTAAACCAGGGTGGTATTCATCTCTTTTGAAAACTCTTTGCGAAGTGTAAAATTGGGAAGTATATTCCAATACCCATTGTCTACATCACTTGCATTCCCCTTTAAAAAAACAAACTGCAAATTGGTATACTCGGCCTGAACACCAAATGATAAGCGGTATTTACTTTTAAAATTATAGGACAAGCCTGCCCTAGCTGTAGCAACGAGCTGTTCGTTGGTAAAATCGTTACTCAACAAATCATTGATAGCAAATATTTGATCCGACTTACGAAAAAACAGGGTATTGACACGACCATGATACCAGGTATTTAAAAAAGAAACACCTCCATTAAAATTATGTTGCTTGGTTTTTAAGGGACGTAAAAAATCGACCCTTAATGACGCTGAATTATTGTCTGTGTTAAATAATTGCCTTTGCGTAGAATCTACACCCGTTGGTGATTTATCAGGAAAAAGAAACTGCTGAAAAAAGGTTCTATTATTATGGGAACTTGATAAATTGGCATTTGCAATAAAACGAAGGTAACCAGGCCCTGTTTTTTGTTTGATATTATAGCTACCAGACAATACATGATTTAATCCGCCGCCCACACTGTGGTTGTTCCGATTGCTTAATCGGTAAATTTGTTGCTGGTTGTTGATATTGGTAAACGTATTCTTCGAATTATTATCAAATGAATTTGGATTGAGCTGATACGTTAGTGAAAGAAGATGCTGTTTATCAATTTCATAATCGGCCTGCGCACGAAAATTAGGTCTCGATGAAAAATTGGTGAATCTATTTTGCGTATTAAAATAATTGGTAGAATCTCTATACATGTTTTCTCTTTTTGAATAACCATTACCAGTGATGGTGCTTACCCCTATCCCGCCATTTAAATTCAATACTAATTTTTGATTGCGGTAACTGCCATTTGCAGATGTTGAAGATTCACCCCTTGTACCTGCACTCACATTTACCCTTCCTACCCATCCAATTTTTCCTTTTTTGGTAACAATATTTATGACTCCACCCGTTTCGGTTGCGTATTGAGGTGGCGGTGTTGTCATGATCTCAATTTTATCTATACTATTGCCTGGTAAACTCTCTAACAAGTCTTGAAGCTGTTGCGCATTCAAATCGGTAGGTTTGTCATCTATGAGTATGCGCGGTTCTTTTCCTTTTAATAAAATTTTACCTGTTGGGTCATTGTTAATGAGGGGCATATTTTTTAATAATTCGGCAGTAGTAGCACCCCCACTTAAAGCACTTTCGCCTACATTAAAAATAATTTTATCATCCTTATTTTCAATGAGCGGCTTTTCGGCATAGACAATTACTTCAGAACTAGCCGCGCCTGATAGAGATAATTTAACATCTCCTAAATTAAAATCGTAACGCTCCTCCCTTAAATAAATACTATCAATTTGAAGGTCGGCGTAACCCACCATGGTTGCTTTTAGCTTATAATATCCAAAAGGTAAATTGATACATTCAAAAGCGCCATTTTTATCAGACACCACTTGAACTGCCACAACAGTATCGGACATTTTTTTTAATTGGATGCTAGCAAATGACAAAGGCTTACTAGTTCCTGCGTCTAATACATTGCCAATAATAAGCCCCATAGACCTCTTGGCCTGAGAAGGAGGCTTCTGACAATAGCCTTGTATACAAAAAAACAAGACACCAATTATGGATAAAAAAGACTTCATAGTATCTTTTACAAAATAAATCTTTATTAGCAAGATGAGAAATAATAAGTGCTAATTGGCTATTTTTATACAAATAATCGGCCACCATGTTAACGATCTACGGGATACCCAATTGCGACACTGTAAAAAAGAGTTTAGACTTGTTTACAAAACACAAAATTGAATTTGTATTTCATAACTACAAAAAAGAAGGTGTAACAGCTGTGCTATTAAAAGACTGGATGTCGCAACAAGATTTTACGGTGATTGTAAATACAAAATCTGCAACGTACAAGAAATTAAGCCCCGCCGATCAAGCAAAGTGTGCAAAAGCAGCTACCGCAATTACTGTATTACAACAAAATACGAGCCTCATCAAAAG
>JBEITL010000181.1:0-3492 GCA_040374915.1 Sediminibacterium sp.
CTTTTGGTAAAGCTTTCACTTTTAAAGATTTGATTTTAATAACAAGCTTACCACCTTCTTTAACACCTACCGATGTTCCAACAAATTTAAGTGGTAGGGTTGCTACTACTTTTTTGTCGTCTACTAGTTCTAAAAGATCTAGATGGATTAACGCATCAGATACTTTGTCAAACTGAAGATCTTTTAAGATACATCTGTACATTTTACCGTCAACAGTAACTTCAGCAATTTGGAACTCACCAGTGTACACCAGAGGCTTAAAAGCCTTTGCAGAAGCGTAAAAATTTACCTCCTGAGCACCCCCGTAAATTACAGCTGGCACGTTTTCCTGAGAGCGAATTTGGCGGGCGGCTTTTTTGCCATGATCGGTCCTCAGGTGTCCTTCGATTGTAATTGATTTCATAATAAAAATTTTGGACGGCGAAGGTAAGGAAAAAACCTTTTAGCCGCGCTCTTTAAGCTGAGAATGTATAAATAGGCTCGTAATACTCTTATTTTCATAGGCATTACGGATAGCGATGGCAAACAAATCGGCCACCGAAATCACCTTAATTTTTGGACTTTCCTGCTTTAAAGGGATGGTATCACATACCACAAGCTCCTCTAAAACACTGTTCTCGATGTTTGCATAGGCGTTTCCGCTGAGTACGGGGTGGGTAATCATGGCTCTAACGCTTCTGGCGCCCTTTTCCTTTAAAAGGCCGGCTGCCTTGGCCAGGGTGCCCCCTGTGTCGCAAATATCGTCTACCAATATAATGTCTTTACCGGTTACGTCACCAATAACCACCATACTGGCAATTTCGTTGGCACGCTTGCGGTGTTTATCACAAATTACCATTTCGGCATTAAAATAGCTCGCAATTTCGCGCACACGGTTGGTACTTCCTACGTCCGGTGCGGCAAATGCCAGGTTTTGTAATTTAAGGTCGTTGATATATGGGATAAAGATAGCTGAACTGTCTAGGTGATCTACCGGCACTTCAAAGAAGCCCTGAATTTGCGCCGCGTGTAAATCCATGGTGATAACACGGTTGGCACCCGCTGCTTCTAATAAAGTTGCAATAAGCTTGGCGCCAATGGCTACCCTTGGCTTGTCTTTGCGGTCCTGACGCGCATAGCCGTAATAAGGTAAAACGGCTATAATTTTATAGGCACTTGCTCTTTTGGCTGCATCAATCATAAGCAGCATTTCCATTAAATTATCGGTAGGCGCAAAGCTACTTTGTACTAAAAAAACATAATCACCTCTAACGCTTTCTAAAAACACGGGCTGAATTTCGCCATCACTAAAACGCTGGATATTTACTTTGCCTATTGGGGCGCCAAAACGTTGTGCAATTTTTTGTGCAAGCTCCTGAGAACCAGTGCCTGAGAAGATTTTTACAGAAGGATTCATAGTCGTTTAGAATATGCCCACGAAGTTATCATTTAGCTGTTTAACTTTTAAACAGACTTATGCCTAATTTATTGACATTTATGCTTGCGCCGTTGGACCCCCAAAATTCATGGGGATTTCTATTTGCTCTAGGTCTTTGATAGCGCCATTACCAGCTTCGTAACGCTCAATATTTTCGGCTAGGGCCTTCATAAAGCGCTTGGCATGCTGTGGGGTAAATATCACCCTCGACTTTACTTTACTTTTTGGCGTACCTGGCATCACATTTACAAAGTCAATGACAAACTCTGCATTGCTGTGCGTAATAATAGCGAGGTTGGCGTAACTACCTTCTGCTACTTCTTCTGAAATTTCTATGTTTAACTGATTGCCGGGCTGTTGGTCCATGGTAAAAATGTTAGCTTGATGTTGTGGGGTAAAATTGTGTAGCAAAAGTAACCGAAATTTTTAAAAAAAAGCGGCCCCGAAAATTCGGGGCCGCTTTGGTATGATTAAGTCAGAAATAAATTATCTCCAACCTTTGTTAGATGTATTTACACCATCAAGTTTGTTAGGACCACCAAAAGTGTAAAACGGTAAGCTTTCAGCTAAAGTTTCTAAAGTTTTAGCTGGAACTGGCCAATGTAAAGGTGTACCTGCTTGTAACAAGTCACGCTTTCTCATTTCATAAAACTGTAAACCCAAACCAGAAATGTATAATTCAATATGTCTTTCTGCATGGATAGCAGCTCTAATAGCAGCTAAATCAGCAGCAACATCAGGTAAGCCACCACGTGTTTTACGTGTGCCAGCGTTGATAATTGCAGCAGCACCTGCTAAATCACCAGTATATGCTCTAGCTTCTGCACGATATAAATCGTTTTCTGCTTTCATAAGTTCTGGTAATGGACCTTCACCTAAAGCGTAGATATCATCATATCTTTTGTGACGATAAATAGACCAGTGGTAGTAACCACGAACTGCTTGCAACCAGTTTGAAGGTACATATTCAAAGTCTGTAGCTAAACGCTTGTCAGCACTTGCATTGGTAGACTTTAAAGGAGTTGGGAATGTTGCATCATCTTTCCAATGTGGAGCGATGTTTGGATCTAACTTGTTAACAACATACATATCTGTTAAACCCCAACCTGGGTAAGTTAAATAGTCACCAGCTTCTGCATACCATCTGTTGTAACCATCGTTTACAACATTAAAGTCAGCAGTAACACCTGCATCAGCATATGTTTTAACAGCAGCCCAGTTAACAGCAGCAAGTTCTGTTGAGTTACGTGGCATGTTAGATAAAATACGAGCGATGTAAGAGTTAGCCATTGCTCTTAAAGTAGTGTTAGATACAGCACCAGCGGTACCCATCCATGTGCTAGGAATAGAGAATGAGCTTGCAGATAATGCAATTGCTTCGTTTAGGTATCCAACAGCTGCATCGGCAACTACTTTGTAAGATTTTGCATCAGATAATTTAGCACCTGGGATGGTTGTTTTTTCATCCACAATAAATGCTTTATCAAAGTTTAATGCAAGAACGCCATAAGCAATACCCATGTTAAAACGACTATACGCTTTAACTAAATTGTCATCAGCACCATTTACGCCAATTTTAACACCACCGTTCATTGCTTTGATAACATTTGATGCGGTATTAATTACCGAATACATTTTATCAAAAGTATGCTTAGTAGTTGCTTGGTAAGGATAGTTAGGTGCGTTGTTCCACTCTCTACGTGGTTCCCAAGACATATCACGCATGGCTTGGTTACCCCAAGAACAAGTTACATTGTCGGCAGAGGTAGCCATAAACATGGTCATACCGCTATAGCTTTGAGCACCAGAATAGTAAGCGTTAAATAAACCACTGGCAACGTTGTAAACGTCTTCGCCACTAGCGTATACTTTCTTAAAATCGGGCTGGTTTTCATTTTGAACATCTAGCGTTTTTTTACAAGATGCAAAACTTAAAACACCAATTGAAAGAAATAATAAAAATTTATTTTTCATGTTGTTTGGTTTTCTATTGTTTAGAAATCAAATGATAAAGAGAAAGCTACGTTTCTGTAGTTAGGGTATGAACCAGTATCGTCAAATGGACTTCTGATTGA
>JBEITL010000116.1:0-5103 GCA_040374915.1 Sediminibacterium sp.
ATCGGTGGCAGAAAATCATATTACCAAACAACGCCCCGAATGGTTTTTAATTTATGGAGATAAAAAATATTTTGATCCAGGAATACCTGCTGTGCGTTCTCATACAGCAGCCGTTGTAAAAGATTTAGTAAGCAGGTATGCGCTAGATGCTATTCATATGGATGATTATTTTTACCCTTACCGTATTGCAGGCAAAGAATTTCCAGATCAATCAAGCTTTACAAAATATGGAAATGGATTATCTAAAGATGAATGGAGAAGAAGTAACTGTGATAGTATTATCACGCAACTTAAAAGAACAATTATAGCCACCAATCCGCGCGTTAAATTTGGTATTAGTCCATTTGGTATATGGAGAAATAAAACACAAGATCCAAGAGGTAGTGAAACAAAAGGTGGTCAAACCAATTACGATGATTTATACGCTGATATTTTACTATGGCTACAAAAAGGTTGGATCGATTATGTAGTGCCACAGCTTTATTGGGAAAGAGGACACAAGCTAGCCGACTATGATTTATTGTTAAATTGGTGGAATAAGTACACTTATGGCAAACACTTGTACATTGGGCATGGCATTTATAGAGCGGGCACCAATGAAGCCTGGAAAAATAACAACCAAATTCCAGATCAAATTAATTTATTGCGCTCCTTTGCTACCACACAAGGTAGTGTGCATTACAACAGTAGTACCTTTGCAAAAAACCCTAACGGGTGGAATGATAGTTTGCAAAATAATTATTACAAATATCCAGCCCTTGTACCGCCCATGCCATGGTTAGATGGTAACGCACCGGATGCCCCTACCATTCAAAAAAAGAATGTATCTAGTTTTGTTATCAATTATAATGGCAAAGAAAAAATAAAATCATTTGGTCTTTTTTCTTGTGCATCAGGTGTAAAAGCAAATGTTAAAAACGCTCAATTAGTAAAAATAATAGTGGCAACAAAAACAGCCGTTGTAGACATGAGTAGTATTGCGCACAAAAAGGGCGAGAAATTATTTGTTGGGTCTATTGATCTCAATAATAATGTAAGCGCTCTAGTAGAGCTCAATTAAAACTTTCCGTATTTTTTATCTACCGCTTCAAAACGGTAATCAAAAATATGGGTAAGTTGCGCTTTCACAAATAAAGCATGTGCGATATCGCCTAGTATCCAAAATGGGAGTTTGTAATGCACAATATCTGTCATTTCAACGCCTCCCTCTATTTGCTTAAAATGATGTTGGTGATGCCACATGCTATAGGGTCCAAAGCGCTGCTCATCCACAAAATACTTGTGGTCCTCTACATGGGTAATTTCGGTCATCCAATAAAGTGGAATGCCTAAAACAGGTTTTACCGTGTATTCGATAATTTGACCCGGGTACATACGTTCGCCGTGGTGCTTGCTAATGATATTAAATCCGAGGTTATTGGGGGTAATGGCAGCCAAATTTGAAGGCTTACTAAAAAAATCCCAAGCCTCCTCCAGTGAAATAGGAATGTTTTGAACCGTTTTGATCGTATACACCTTAGACATAGCAGTAGTTTAGCTTACAACAAAAATGGAGTGTAAATGTTTGCCTAAATTTTAATTAAAAATATAGGTGCCCGGCCTATAAGTAGCCTTATAAATTTTACCTTTAACTATGGTCACTAAAACAGAACAACAAGCGGCTTTTAATAAAGTAATGAGTGGGCTAAACCCAGCTCAAAAAAAAGCAGTAGACAATATGGAAGGCCCTGTAATGGTTATTGCAGGACCTGGAACCGGAAAGACACAAATACTTGGCGCACGTATTGGGAAAATATTATTAGAAAGCGATACAAGGCCGGAAAATATTTTATGTCTTACCTATACAGATGCTGGTGTTGTTGCTATGCGTAAAAGGCTACTCGATTTTATTGGGCCGGACGCCTACAAAGTAAACCTGTATACTTTCCACGCTTTTTGTAATGATATTATACAAGAAAATTTGTCGTTGTTTGAAAAAACGAGTTTAGATCCCATTTCTGATTTAGAAAAAATTGCACTTTTCAAATCTTTAATTGATCAGTTTCCAAAAAATCATCCGCTTAAAAGATATAGAGGTGACGTTTATTTTGAGATCAATAATTTACAACAACTTTTTTCTACCATGAAAAAAGAAGGTTGGACTCCTGATTATATTGATAGCTGTATTGATGCCTTTATTGCAGACATGCCTAATCGAGAGGAGTTTGTGTATAAGCGCGCCTACAAAGGGTTTAAAGCCGGCGACCTCAAAGAAAATAAGATTGAGGAAGCAACAGAAAAAATGGAAAAATTACGTGCAGCAGTAGCCGCTTTTCCAGTATTTCAACAAATGATGCGCGCTAAAAATAGGTATGATTTTGATGATATGATTAACTGGGTAATTCGTGCATTTGAAGAAGACAAACATTTATTACTTCGATACCAAGAGCAATACCAATATATTTTAGTTGATGAATATCAAGACACCAGTGGTACACAAAATAAAATTGTAGAGCAACTTATTAGTTTTTGGGATACGCCCAATATTTTTGTTGTTGGTGACGATGATCAAAGTATTTACCGTTTCCAGGGCGCTAACATAGAAAATATGCAGGCCTTTGCCGATAAATTTTCGGACAGTTTGTTAACCGTGGTACTTACCAACAACTACCGTTCTACGCAGGCCATTTTGGATGTTTCAAAAGCACTGATTGACAAAAATTCGGAGCGCCTAGTCAATAAAATTGAAGGCCTCAGTAAAGATTTGGTGGCATCCAATACAAATTTAGTACCCCTTACACATACGCCGGTGATTGAAGTATATGAATCACCTAGGGCCGAAATGATTGGCATCACAACGGCTGTAGAATCCCTCATACATAATGGCACTGAGCCCGGACAAATAGCTGTGATCTATAAAGAAAACAAATATGGCGAAGAATTAGGGACTTATTTTAAAGAAAAAAATATCCCTTTTTATAGCAAACGAAATATCAATATTTTACACCAGCCAACCCCTCAAAAATTAATTAAGCTACTTACTTATTTGGCCGCAGAGCATGATATACCCTATGGTGGAGATGAACTTTTATTTGAAATTTTACACTTCGATTGGTTTCAAATTCCACCTATCGAAATTGCCAAATTAAGTGCAGCGGTTGCTGATCGAAGATTTGGTGACAATAAAACATCACTGCGTAGGCTTATTGCAGAAAAATTAACGGGGCAAGGAGAAGATTTGTTTTCCAAAGAAATTCCAGGCCTGCAAGCTGCCGCAATTTTTATTGAAAAAATGATAGGCGATGTTCCCAATGAAACACTGCAAACTTTATTTGAAAATTGCATCAAAGAATCGGGACTATTGCGTTGTATCATGGAAAGTCCGGATAAGCACTGGGAATTAAAATTACTAACCGGCCTCTTCGATTTTATTAAAGAAGAAACGCGCAGAAATCCAAGGCTCACCTTAGATGCACTGGTTACTATTTTTTCACTGATGAATAAAGAAGGACTGGTACTTCCATTAGCAAAAATAAGTGGCAGCCACACTGCAGTTAATCTATTAACGGCACACGGTTCCAAAGGGTTAGAGTTTGAGCACGTATTTGTTGTGGGATGTAATGCTAGTAATTGGGAGAAGAAAAAGAAGCCCGGAGGTGGCTACCAACTACCGGATACTATATTTGTTTCTGGTCCCGCATTTAAAGAGGAGGAAGAACTAAGACGTCTGTTTTATGTAGCATTAACAAGGGCTGCAAAGCATTTAAGCATTTGCTACACCCAGTATAAAAATGATGGAAAAGAAATAGAGCCTTCTTTATTTGTTGCCGAAATAATAGCTGGTTATGCACTGGTACCTACAAAAATAAATATCACTGAATCACAATTAACTGAATTTGCACTGATTGGTTTTAGTAAAGAACAGGCGCCAGAAATTGAAAAAGAAGAAGCAGATTTTATAAACAAGCTGCTTGACAAATTTGTAATGAATGTAACGGCGCTTAATAATTATCTTAAATGCCCTTTGCAATTTTATTATAATAACTTGGTTCGGGTTCCTTCTGGAAAATCGGAAGCCACCGAATTTGGATCTGCTGTTCACTTTGCACTTGAAATGCTATTTCAAAAAATGCAAAAAAATAACAACGTTTTTCAATCCAAAGAATTATTTATTTCCGATTTCAATTGGTACATGCACCGTCACAGAGAAAATTTTACCAAAGAACAATTTGATAGAAGAATGGAGTATGGTGAAATTGTATTAACGAATTACTACGACGCCAATATTGGTAGCTGGAATAAAGTAATGCTTGCAGAAACCAATATTAGAAATGTGGTGGTCAATGGCGTACCATTAAAAGGTAAATTAGATAAAATCGAATTTGATGGCAAAAGCGTAAATGTTGTAGATTATAAAACGGGAGATATAGACAAAGCCAAGCCCAAAATAAAACCGCCACATGAGAAAGATCCTAATGGGGGCGACTATTGGAGACAGGCTGTTTTCTACAAAATCTTGATTGACAATTACCCTTCCAAAGACTGGGAAGCCATTAGTGCCACTTTCGACTTTATTGAGCCTGATAAAAACGGAGTTTACAAGCAGGAAAAAGTAGTAGTAACCCCACAGGACATTGCTACCGTAACGCACCAGATAGAAACCGTATGGCAAAAAATTAAAAACAGGGAATTTTACACCGGTTGTGGCAAAAACGAATGCCATTGGTGTAATTTTGTGAAAACAAATAAGATATCTATTGCGCTTCATGAATTAAATGAAGCGCAAGACGAATCTGGAGATTAGCCTATGTTTGCGTTTTCAATAAAAAAGATGGTTAAATCAATTGGCGTGGGCGCCCTTCTAGCGCTCATTAGCATATACATAACGGGTTGTGCCAATATAATTCCACCAGGTGGAGGCCCTAGAGATAGTTTGCCGCCAACACTCGTGGTTGCCTTACCCAAAGACTCCGCTACCAATTTGCGCACCAAAAACTTCCTACTCAGTTTTAATGAATTCGTTACCCTACAGGGCTTACAAGAAAATTTGATTGTTTCCCCTACCGTCAAAAACAATCCCATTATCGACTATAAACTTAAAAACGTTACCATTAAGTTTAAAGA
>JBEITL010000218.1:0-2842 GCA_040374915.1 Sediminibacterium sp.
ATACTGTCCAACACAATCTTTAATAGGTACACCTTCACCAATGACATTGTGCGCATACACCGATGACCATAGTCCGTCGGGCAACCAAGAAAAAGGATTTGGTTTGTTGTTTACAATACCCCAGTCGCCGTCGCCACTTACCTGACAACCAATACGGCCCATGGCATATGCAAACATCATAGTTGGAGCCATCGCATCTGCTAAATGCACTACACCTATTTTATGTTTACGCGCAAAGTAAATGATAGCAACGGTTGCACAGATGAGACCTCCATAAAAAGTAAGTCCACTAAATGCGATTAAATTACCAATCGGGTCTTTTACAAACTCACCCCAATTTTCGAGGTTGTGAAATATTTTGGCACCTAAAAATCCAAAGATAGCCGCGTATAAAACTATATCACCCACCCGGTCATGTGGCCAAACTTTAAATGTTTTTTCTTCGGGCTTAGGGAGTTTTACTTTATTTTTTTCGTACCATTTTAAAATTATAAAGAAGATACCCACCAGGATACCGACAGGCGCACTTCCATTTGTAGAGAGTATAAATGATTGTGGATCATTTAGTGCAGATGGTACTACAAATGCGCCAATAATTTTATAGCCAAAAATAAAGCCAAGTAAAAAATTAAAAAGTAGTTCCTGAATAGATGCTGGTGCACCTACGATTATTTTTTCTTCCTCATGAATGAGCAATCCTTCTTTTTCTTTTCTTTTGAGTTCGGCGCTTAAAACAGCGGATGCTGTTATAAAAGCAATTGCCACAAAAAAGCCAAATGAATTAATAAGTTTAAGCCCTGTTATTTCGATACCAAAAAGGTCTTTAACTGCGTAGTATAAATTGGGATACATAGGTGTATTGGCTTGTTTGTGATTAAAAGGAAGGCTCCAACTTAGTGGAGCCCTTACTTACTAACACATCGAAACAAAATTAAGATAAATTAATTGCAATGTTCATCAAAAATCGAGATCAAATGCTGGGCAATAACCTGCGCCGGACGACCTTCAATTTGATGTCTTTCTACCATGTTTACCAGTTGACCATCTTTAAATAAAGCGATGGCTGGTGACGATGGTGGGTAAGGTAATGATAGCTTGCGAACCTCATTAACGGCTTCTACGTCAAAACCGGCAAAACTAGTTGCTAAACGGTCTGGGCGGTTCGTAGCGTTTTGAACTGCCATTAATACACCTGGGCGGCAAGTGCCTGCAGCACAACCACATACCGAGTTAATCACCACAAGCGTGGTTCCTTGTTTACCTAATGTTTCTGAAACTTCAGCGGCTGTAACCATTTCATCAAAACCTGCGTCTGTTAATTCTGCCTTCATCGGAAGGACAATCTCTGCTGGGTACATATAAGAATGTTTTAATAGTATTTAAAACACAAAAATACAGCTAATTTGAAGGATTCGGTTGCTGAAATACGGAAATTAACGCTTTAATGATTTGATAACGGCGTCGGGTAAAAAAGGAGAAGCGTCTCCCCCGTTTCTAAGGATGTCTCTAACAATGGTAGAAGCCACAGATGTGAACTTGGGTTCACCCGTTAAAAAGATGGTTTCTATGTGCTTATCGAGGGTTCTGTTAGCGTCGGCGATTGTTTTTTCATATTCAAAATCACTCACGTATCTTATACCTCTTAATATAAATTTAGCTCCAATTAAATTACAGTAATTCACTGTAAGACCTTCATAACCAACACTTTCTACTTTTGGCTCATCTTGATATATTTCATTAAACCATTCCATCCGTTGCTCCGGACTAAACATGGGGTTTTTAGACGAATTGATACCAATACCTACATAAATCTTGTCAAATAAAGGGAGTGCACGGTTAATGATATCGATATGACCAAGGGTTACAGGATCAAAAGTTCCGGGAAATAGGCAAATTCGCATGTTGTAAATTTAAGGCTTATTGGTCTCTATTGGCAAGTAAATATAAGACCGCCATTCTTACGGCAACCCCATTTTCTACCTGGTCTAATATAATGGAATGTGGCCCGTCGGCAACATCGCTATCAAGTTCTACCCCTCTATTGATGGGGCCAGGGTGCATGATTACAATTTCTTTGTTGATACTTTCTAGCATCGATCGGCTAATGCCGTATGCTAAATTGTATTCACGTAGAGATGAAAATAAGGGTTGATTTTGACGCTCTAATTGAATTCGGAGCACATTGGCTACATCGCACCAAGCTAGGGCTTTTTGTAAGTTATATTCGACACGAACGTTAAATGCTTCTTGGATATACTTTGGAATCAGTGTGGGTGGGCCTGCAATAGTGATTTCGGCACCCATTTTTTGCAGTAAATACATGTTACTCATAGCCACCCGGCTATGCATGATATCTCCTACAATGGTTACTTTAAGCCCTTCTAGCTTACCAAACTTTTCTTGCATCGAAAAGGCGTCCAGTAAGGCCTGGGTAGGATGTTCGTTGATTCCGTCCCCTGCATTTACAATGGCTGCAGGTATATGTTGCGCTAAAAAGTGCGGGGCGCCAGAAGCACTATGCCTCATCACCACCAAATCCACTTTCATGCTTAAAATGTTATTAACAGTATCGAGTAGCGTTTCCCCTTTAGCTGCTGATGAACTGCTTGCTGCAAAATTGAGTGTATCTGCAGATAGTCTACGTTCCGCAAGTTCAAAAGACATTCTGGTACGGGTAGAGTTCTCGTAAAACAAATTTACAATCGTAACATCTCGTAAAGAAGGCACTTTTTTAACGGGTCTTTGTAAAACTTCTTTGAACTGGGCTGCAGTGGTAAGAATTAATTGAATATCGTCTCGGTTGAGATCTTTAATACCAAGTAAGTGTTTGGTAGATAGTTTC
>JBEITL010000042.1:0-8913 GCA_040374915.1 Sediminibacterium sp.
ATATGCCCAAATACATAGAAGTGCAAACATCGGTAGACGGAATCAATTATACCAATCAGGGTAGAGATAACAATAGTGTATCTCCTACAGAGAGTAGTTTACTCTTTAAAGATTTTAAAATTCAAATGAAACCAACCGCAGCTCGCTATATTAAGTTTGTTTCAAAACTGCAAAGCGGTTTTCAATTTATTGATGAAATAATTGTAGAATAAAAAAAGCGGCTCCCTATTGTAATAAGGAGCCGCTTTACAATTGTTACGGTTTAGTATTTTGTAACACCTGGAACCGGAACCGGATAAAATCCGTCAGGGCCTGGATTAACCGGTGCTGCTGCATCAAATGCATACACCGATGGATGCAAATTAAGCCCCGAATTAATGGCTTTATCCCAATCAATAACTTGTCCACTATAGGTAGCCATTCGGCCTAAAATAGATGTCATGGTTGAATATGCTCCGTTTTCGGCATCGGCATATTTATACTCACCTTTTGCAATCGCCGCAAAAAGTTCGTCATGCTCTGTTTGATATGGATTACGCTCTTTCGATTTATCAAATTGAAAAATAGTTTTACCACGTAAATCTGTGATACGTGCTGCATCACAATAAATTTTTCCCTTAGTACCTACAAGTAGTTCATCTACTTTACTTGAAGTACCTGGCATGTGTCTACACTGCGAATTTAAAATAGATCCGTCGGCATAATGAAACTCTACATAATGATGGTCAAATATTTCACCATGTTCTTTTGATTTTCTTACTTGTCTGCCACCAAAACCTTGCGCTTTTACAGGATATCCATTTTTAAACCAGTTAATCACATCTAAATTGTGAATATGCTGCTCTGTAATATGATCGCCACAAAGCCACACAAAATAATACCAGTTACGCATTTGATATTCCATTTCTGTTTGACCTGCTTTACGTGGTCTTGTCCATACGCCATCATTATTCCACCAAGCTTGCATTGATGTAATTTCTCCAATCATTTCTTTTTTTGCAAAAAGGGCGCGGTATGAATCTTGGTAATGTCTTTGAAGTCCTACTACTACGTTTAACTTTTTTTGTTTTGCAATTTTAGCAGCAGCTAAAACCCTTTGTACCCCTGCAGGATCTGTAGCTACCGGCTTTTCCATAAATATATGTTTGCCTTGCTTTACCGCTTCTTCAAAATGTATAGGTCTAAAACCTGGAGGGGTTGCAAGTATCACTACATCTGCAAGTGGTATAGCTTTTAAATAACCGTCAAACCCAACAAATTTTCTTTCTTCAGGAACATCAAGTGTACCCTTTGTGCCAGCGCCTGCGTTAGCTAGTTCGCCAGCTACATTTTTATAACATTCATCTAGGCGGTCTTTAAAAGCGTCTGCCATCGCAACAATTTTTACATTTTGCTTGCTCATTAATGCCTGAACGGTAGCACCTGTTCCGCGTCCACCGCAACCAATAACGGCTACTTTGATAACGTCATCAGAACCAGAAAAAAAGTTGGCGTTGGAAATTAAGGGCGCAGCTGCAATAGCACCTGCAAGCATAGAACCTTGTTTTACAAAGTCTCTGCGTTTGTCATGAAAAGATGAATTTGACATATGGCTGTTGTTTTTTATTTTATTAAATAAGATGAAAAAAAATGATCTACTTGTTCAGGTGTTGGCTGTTGTAATGGCCTTACGAGTCTAATACCAACATCTTTAGCCTCTGTAAGCCACCACTTACTTTTTGGAATTTGCGGATCACGTCTATTCCAAATAGGATCTGATTTTATTCGTTTCCCATTTCTACAAGCATTGGCATCAGACAAAAAAGACCCGCCACGTAACACCTTTGGATAAAGCCCTTGCGTAGGTTCAACCATTGGGTTGTTTGATTCGATGCTAGCATACCTGTTGGGTACATAATGATCGGTGGTCCACTCCATTAAATTACCAAGCATATCATAAAGTCCCCAAGCATTGGGTAATTTTTGAGCTACTTTTTGGTATTTATTAGCACTGTTTTTTTGAAACCATGCATATTTTGTAAGCAGATTAGGGTCAGTTCCAAAATAATATGGGGTAGTTGCTCCAGCCCTACTTGCATATTCCCATTCGGCCTCTGTAGGTAACCTATAAAAAATTCCGGTTTGCTTATAGAGCCATTTGCAAAACATGAGTGCCGCATACTGAGACATACTATTGGCAGGGTATCCGCCCTCTTTGCCCATACCCCAGGTTAAATCTACATATTGAGGACTTGGTCTAGTAATTGCATCCACATCAGCGTTTTGAGAGGTGTTTTCGTCTTTTAAAAAAACATCAAAAACATCGCGGGTTACTTCGGTGGCACTCATCCAAAATGCATCTAATGCAATTTCTTTTTGAGGTGTTTCGTCGGTATTAATTTTTGAAGCGGTAATTGTTGAACCGATTTTAAATTTTCCTGCAGGAATAGGAACCATTACAAATCGCAAATTACCTACTGATAATTTTTGCTCATACTTTTCAAAAGAGGCACTCGTTTGTTGCGCAGCGGTACCAAAAGCAATGAAAAAAAATATGACGGCAAAAAAATTCTTGAACACAATTAAATTTTAGAATTAGGAAGTTATGAATTTTTTATAATAGCTACAACAATTATTACTCTAGGTAGCTATCAAATTTTCCAAAACTAAGTTTATGGATCCTTCCATTTTGTAAAGTAGTAATGAGTACTTCAGATTTGTACTTTTTTGCCAATATTTTAACCTGATCCAGTGTTAGTATACTACAAGCAGTTGCCAACCAATCGGCAGTGGTAGCTGTTGGTGCTACAACAGTTACATTCCGCTGAAAAGTAACGCCATAGCCGGTTCTAGCATCAATGATATGCGCATACTTTTTACCCTCATGTAGCATATATTGAAATGCATCACCGGATGTGGCAACTGCCTTATTGGATAAAACAATTTTACGTTCTAATAATTTTTCTTGCTGTCCAGGCACATTAATACCAATGGTCCATCCCTTTTTTTGAGGTGGCATACCAAAAGCAACCATATCACCCCCGGCATCTACAAGTGCGTTTGTGATTCCAAATGATTTCAGTAATGCCAGCACCTTATCGGCAGCATAGCCTTTAGCAATGGCGCCCATATCAAGTTGCATATTGGGTTGTAAAAAAGTAATTGTTTGGGCGCTACTATCTAATTGAACTTTATTAAATCCTATACATTTGCGCGCCTCCTTAATTGCTGTGGCTGTCGGAAATATTTGAGACTTCCGGGCGTTTCGCCATAGTCCAGAAAGTGGACCCACCGTGATATCAAAACTACCATCAGCGTCTTTGTATGCCTGACTTGCAGTACAAAGCAGCTCCATTAACATAGACGAAACCTTTATTGGTTTGCCAACTGCTGCAAATTGAAGTTTATACAATTCGGCGCTGCTGTCATAATCACTACACACTCTATTGATAGAATCAACAAGCTTGAAACTTTCTTGTGCTGCACTGTCTGCGATTTGTTTTGTATCTGCATAGATTACCAAATTAAATGGGGAGCCCATTTTTTGCATACTATACGCATACCTATTTTCTTGCGCAACTAATATAAATACTTGCACAAACAATAACAAAAAGAAAAACAGCTTTTTCAAATAAAAAAAGTTTGCGTTCAAAAGATTTGTAATTTAGAAAAACTTTAGTCGTGATCAGGAAAATTAAGCGGGTTTTATTGTATTTATTTGTTAGTTCCTTTTTATATGTGCTGATAACGAAATTTGTGGATCCTCCTATCACCATCACGCAGCTTACAAATGCTTTTGGACTTGGTTTAAAAAGAGATTATGTAAGTTGGGATGAACTCGGCTACCACAGTAAACTAGCGGCTATTGCTAGCGAAGATCAACTATTTGCAGAACATACTGGTTTTGATTTTGATGCTATTGAAAAAAGCCTTCGTCCTAAAAAGAAAAAAAGTAAAATACCACTTGGAGGAGGTGCTAGCACTATATCACAACAGGTTGCTAAAAATGTTTTTTTATGGCAGGGTGGTTCATATGATAAATACATTCGAAAAATTCCTGAGTTCTATTTCACGTTTTTGATAGAACTTATTTGGGGTAAAAAAAGAATTTTAGAAGTATACTTAAATGTCATTGAAACCGGACCTGGCTGTTTTGGAATGGAAGCGGCTGCCAAACATTATTTTAATAAATCAGCAAAATCATTAACACCTGCTCAGGCAGCTATGATTGTGGCCGGCTTTCCAAATCCTAAAAAATTTACAGCAAGTCCCATGAGCCGCCGTGTAAGTTGGCGCTACCCACAAATTTTAAAACAAATGAGTAATATAGATACCGATGAAGACATCTATACCTTACTGCATAAAAAATAATTTATTTTCCCGCTTTGAAAAAACGATAAGAAAAAATAATGGGGGCAAAAACCATGGGTATCATGATTACAAAAAAACTAATAAATGCCCACATGTCTGGTAGTACAAAACCAAGTATCATTTGAAGCATACCGCCATACAACCAAAATTTTCCAGCATATTTATGTGTCGCATTCCAATTTTCTTCACTACTTAATGTCCAAGGAAGTTTAAACCCTGCAAAATAGTTTTGAGTAAGCTTTGGAAAAAAAGATCCCATCACGGCAAAAAATAGGCCAAGGAGTGGAAGGATCAATTTATCGATAGGTAGATCGGGTTGTTTGGTTTTAGCTAATATCACCATGTTTATCCCAGACAAAAATGCCACAGTGATGAGTCCAAATACCTTAAAATAAGCATCATTGTTGTTTTCATACCTTTTGGGATCAATTTTTTTGATATTAATCATTATTAAATAAGTAAAAAAACTAACGATTCCAATAAAAACAGGTCCAAAAAAAGCCATGCTTTTAGATCCAAACCCATCCGCCTCTCCTTTTAAATTAAAATGGGTTGGAATAGTTGCCGGTAAACTAGTATAAAATGTTGATAGGTATACAAAAGGTGCTGCCACTAAAAGAGCAACCAAGATGTAATGAGAATAATTCTTATTCATAGTTAGCTGGTTAATATATTTGTAATCAACAATTACAAATGATTGTAAAATTAAGAAAAATGAAGATTAAAATCATTTCCATACTAGGGTTATTGAGCTTATTTGTAGTAAGCCTATTTTCATTTACACCCACTGTTAAAAATTCGAGCTTATCGGGAGAAGCGCTTGCCAAACAATATTGTGGTAGTTGTCATTTATACACTGCTCCCGACTTACTAGATAAAAAAACTTGGAAAGAACGTGTGCTACCTAATATGGGTTGGCGTTTAGGAATAAGGGGTGTTAATGATAGCCCATACGCCTCTATGGAACCAGATGAAGCAGCGATTGTTGAAAAATTAAGGGTCTATCCAAATTCACCCATCATTTCAAAATCTGACTGGCAAAAAATTGTAGACTTTTATGTTACTAAAGCACCGGCAACTGTCATTCCTGCAAAAACAACTACTGTAGTAAAAACATCTACCAGACAATTTTTTAGTGAGCCAGTTTTTATTGACAACAAGCAAGCGCCTAAAACAAGCATGATAAAATTTGATGAAGCTAATGGCACATTGTATGTAAGTGATGCCATTAATGAGTTGTATGCTTTAGATAAAAATTTAAAACTCACAGAAACCTGGAATACACCATCGGCGGTAGTAGATTTATTATTTGAAAAAAACAAAGAACCAAGAGCCCTGTGCATTGGTAGTATTGCACCTTCAGAAAAAAAAGAAGGCTTGTTGCTATCACTTGATTCTACAGAACAGAAAGCATCTTTTGGTGGATTGGCAAGGCCTGTACATATAGAAAAAGCAGATGTAAATCAAGATGGAAAAGAAGATATCATTATTTGCCAATTTGGAAATCATACTGGTAAAATAAGTTGGTTAGATGGGGGTGATATTCGAAAAGAAAATATTTTAATATACCGACCGGGTGCTAGAAAAGCTGAAATAGTTGATTTAAACAAGGATGGAAAATTAGACATCGTTGTTATGATGGCACAATCTTATGAAGGAATTTATTATTTAGAAAATAAAGGTGATGGTAGTTTTAAAGAAACACCACTAGCAACATTTCCACCGGTATATGGAGTGAGTTATTTTGAAATGATTGATATCAATAAAGATGGCTTTTTAGACATTGTTATGAGTAATGGCGACAATTGGGATTTATCTAGGGTTAAAAAAAGATTCCATGGCGTTCGCATTTTACTCAATGACAAACTCAATCATTTTAAAGAAAGCTTTTTCTTTCCCATGTATGGAGCTAGCAAAGTAGTTGCCAGAGACTTTGATGGTGATGGGGATATAGATATGGCTGCTATTTCATTTTATGACGACCTTGCTAAACCGGAACAAGGTTTTATTTATTTTGAAAATACTGGAAATATGCAGTTTGCGCCTACTTCTACACCTGAAGCTGCCAACGGAAAGTGGCTTACCATGGAAGTTGCCGATATAGACAAGGACGGTGATACGGATATCGTACTTGGCTCATTTATTTATACCTTTAGTGAAATGACACAACTCCTAATGAAAGGAATTGAACATTTCCCGCAGCTATTGGTGATGCGCAACAATAAAACAAAATAAGATGCTACGCTTGTTGTTGATATTTCTTCTTCCTCTTTTTCAAGTAGCCCCAACTTGGGAGTCAAATTTTGATGTAGCGAAACAACGTTCAATAAAAGAAAGCAAAATTATACTCATACATTTTGTACATAAAAGTGGAGACGCTAAAAATATTAAGCTAGAAAAAGAAACATTTGAAACCAGCGAATTTATAGATTATGCAAACAAACAGGTTGTGCTTTTGAAAATTGATTTAGGCATAGAACAAACCAGTTCCGACAAACAGTTTTATCACAATTCAATTATTCGTGAACGCTATAACAGTGGAGCTGTTGCACCGTTTACTGTCATTACAGATGCTGATGGGAAGGTTTTAAAAACTTGGAATTATAAACAACCATTAAAGAGTACTGATTTAATATCAGCTATCCAAACAACGATCGAAGCAAACAAACAATAGCAACATGAAAAAATTCATACAATACATTGGCTTTGGAATTGTAGGAGTCCTTGTTGCATTAGTTGTTGCTGTTATTGTTTTGGCAGAACAGGATAAAAAATTAGAAACATTACTACCTATATATGCAAACACAGCATCAAAATTTATACCTGTTTTAGGTATGAATGTACATTACCGAATAGAAGGTAATGCATCAGATTCTGTTCCACTGGTGCTGATACATGGCACATCCGCATCATTACATACCTGGGATAGTCTAACACTCTTATTAAGTAGTAAGAAAAAAATTATTCGCTTTGACTTGCCTGCTTTTGGACTTACCGGCCCCAATCCAGCAAACACATACAACGCAGATGTCTATAATATTTTTGTTGATTCGGTACTAGAAAAATTACAAGTTAAATCATGTATTGTGGCTGGAAACTCGCTTGGTGGAAGCATTGCATGGCATTACGCACTCTATAATCCATCGAGGGTACAACAGTTAATATTACTTGACGCAAGTGGATATCCGAAAAAAAATGAAAAAGGTTCGCTTGGTTTTAAAATTGCAAGCATGCCCGTCATTAATAATTTACTCTTATGGGTAACTCCCAATTTTTTAGTTAAAAAAAGTTTGGAAGGGGTATTTGTAGATAAAAATAAAATCAATGACGAGTCCATTAATCGCTACCACGATTTACTATTGAGAGAAGGGAACAGAAAAGCGGCACTTTCTATATTTAAAGCAGGTTTTAAGCCAAATCCAGCGCCTATAAAAACAATAACCAAGCCAACCCTTATTATTTGGGGCGATCAGGATCAACTCATCAACGTTTCCAATGCTTACTTATTTAATAAAGACATTAAAGGGAGTAAACTGGTTGTATTACAAAATGTAGGACATGCACCCATGGAAGAAACACCTACAAAAGTAGCGGCATCCATCCGTGCGTTTTTAAACCTACATTAAAGAGGTATTAATCAATAGGTAATTCGGGATTTTCGAGGGCATTAAAAGCACCCGGTGCATCATTTAAAACCTCTACATCCCTTAATTGACGGTGAATAGCACGGGTACGAACACCTACTACTTCATCGAGTTGTTTAAGTCCATTTTGAATATTGCCTTGTGCCTTTTCGATGAGGCCGCCAAATTTTTCAAACTCTGTTTTTACATTGCCCAGCACTTTCCAAACCTCTCCACTTCGCTTTTGAATGGCAAGCGTTTTAAAGCCCATTTGCAAACTATTTAAAATTGCGGCAAGGGTACTCGGACCCGTCACTATAATTTTATAATTACGTTGTAAATCTTCGAGTAAACTGGCTTTTCTTACCACTTCGGCATAAATACCTTCGAAGGGTAAAAATAAGATCGCAAAATCGGTGGTATTAGGTGGATCTAGGTATTTGTCAGAAATATCTTTGGCCATTTTTTTTATGGTTTGCTCTAAGTTTTTTTGAGCTGCTTCTATTTCAGGCAAATCGGAAGCGTCATAAGCAGTTTGCAACTGCTCATACACATCTTTTGGAAATTTAGCATCGATAGGAAGCCACACCTGCTTATTATTATCATCTCGGCCTGGTAGTTTAATAGCAAATTCTACAATGTCAGCGCTGTTTTGTTTGGTTTTTACATTAGCTGCATACTGTTCAGGTGCTAGTATTTGTTCAAGTAGCATCGCAAGCTGTACTTCACCAATACCGCCTCGCATTTTTACATTACTAAGTACCTTTTTTAACCCACCTACATCACCAGCTAAAGTTTTCATTTCTCCAAGTCCAAGTTGCACGGCTTCTAATTGCTTTCCAACCGCCTCAAAAGACTGACCCAGCCTTTCGTTTAGCGTTTTTTGAAGTTTTTCATCCACCGTTTCGCGCATTTGTTCCAGCTTTTTTTCGGTTTGTTG
>JBEITL010000066.1:0-6853 GCA_040374915.1 Sediminibacterium sp.
GCTGCTGCCAATGGTAGAAATAAATTAATGATTCTAGTGCCCTGCCACCGGGTTATTGGGGCGGACCGTTCACTGGTGGGCTATGCAGGTGGAATGCCTGTAAAAAAATGGTTGCTGCAACATGAATTTAGAATCAAACATGGGGTACAAACCTTGTTTTAATTTTTCGGTCCTTATTTTAAGTGAACACCCGAAAATCCAAACGGTAGTAAATCTGCTGCTTTTTCAATCACATACAACTCACCTGTTGCTCCTCCTAAAATAAGTCTGATAGACTGGTTTACGATTGATTCATATTCGGCGATTGCTTGTCTACACATACCACAGGGTGCAATAGGAATATTGTTGCCACCCTGCTCGTTGTGATACGTAATAGCCATAGTAACAATGGGCACTTTAGATTGCAAAGTAGATGCGGTACTTAATAAAACACGCTCCGCACAAATGCCAATGGGATAACTCGCATTTTCTTGATTGCTTCCTTTAATGATTTCGCCATTTTGTAAAATAGCTGCAGCGCCTACATTAAATTTAGAATATGGCGCATGCGCTAATGCTAACGCATCTTGCGCCTGCGCAAATAAGGTTTGATCACTAATTTCTAGTGCATCAATGGATGCAAAAACTTGGTACGAAAATTGAACGGTTTGTTTTTGCATGGTGTTTATTTTACTACTGAATAAAATTAAATAAACGCTTCCACCTAGGACCATTTTCCCAACTCAACCAAATGAGTGAAGCCTTACCAACAATATGTGTTTCTGGCACAAAACCCCAAAACCTACTGTCTTGGCTGCGGTGGCGGTTATCCCCCATCATCCAGTAATAATTATACTGTGGCGTATAGGAAGTGGCAGGTTGTCCATTAATAATAAACTGTCCGTTGTTTACTGAAAAAGTATTGTGCTCATAATTTTCTATAAGCCTTTGATAAAGCGCAATATTTGTTGCCGATAAAACAATGGGCTTTCCTTTTTTAGGAATTTCCAGTGGGCCAAAATTATCGATAGTCCATGGGTAGTTCACTTCATCGTTAGGAAACGTAATGCCTGCATAGTTTTCGATATAAGGGCTAACAGATTTCACATTAGGCAATGTTTTTAAAATAGCAGCCTCTGCAGGTGTTACATTAAATTTAAACGCGCTATCCGATAAAGCGTCCAATTGTCCTTTGGTATCGTTTACATCGATATTAAACGTTTCTTTTAAATACGTAGGAACAAAAGGTGTTTTGTTGGTCACTACAATATATTCTGTTTGTGATGCCGGTGGAACAAACGCAGTTTGATTGTTGACAAACAAAACGCCGTTTTTAATTTGTAACACATCGCCTCCAACACCCACACAACGCTTGATATAATTATCCGTTTTATCCATGGGATGCACGTGTATTGGAAATTCGGATTGTAACATTTCTCGGTTGCCTTTAAACGAATAACGCAACTCATCGTAGTAAGGTCTTTTACTTCCGTACTCCGGTAAATTAATAATGGTGTCGCCTGTAGGAAAATTAAAGACCACTACATCATTGCGTTGTACATCCGTAAATGCTGGCAAACGTGTGTAGGGCACTTGAACCCATGTGGTATAAGACGGCGCCGTAGTAGAAAAAGGCATGGTGTTGTGTACAAAAGGAAATGACACAGGTGTTTGCGGCATACGCGCACCATAACTCATTTTATTGACAAACAAAAAATCGTTTACAAGTAATGTTTTTTCCATACTCTCCGAAGGAATCACATAGGCTTCAAATACAAAGGTTCTGATAAGTGTTGCGGCAACAATAGCAAATACACCCGCATCAATCCACTCGCGCGCGCCTGATTTGTGGTAATGCGTTAACGCATCACTTCCATACCATTTAGTACCGGCAGAAAATCCAATATAAGGAAGATAAATAAACGGTAAAAAAACAAGTAAGGCATGATCTAGTAAACTCACTTTTTTAAAGTGCATGACGTAAATGATGGTAATCCAAATCGTAATAAACTGTCCTGCAATCGGGATAAGTTGCAACCAAAACCAATATTTTTTTATACCGGTTAGTTCCACCATTTGATAGGTGTTATAAAATGGAACAAAAGCTTTCCATCCTTCAATTTTTGATTTATTAAATAACCCGTACACGCCAATATGCCAACCCAGCACACCCACAATAAATAGTAAAAGTCCAGTCATAGTTATTTGCTTTTTACGTCAACAAAAATATCCTTTTAGCACCCACATTGGCCATTTTAGTGTTAAAAGTTTACATAAATCGTGATATTTGGCAGGTATGGACCAGAAAAGGCAATAATAGCCTGTTTAACGGCGCAATTTAGCCATTTGAACACTTATCCCTCCCATATAGCTTCGTGGTGAAGAAGGGTTATAATAACGCCTTCCAGCGGCATTAATATCGTTACCTAGGCTGTAAGAAACGTTTAAAAGATTATCGACACTAAAAAAGTAACGAAATCTGTGATGGTTAACAGAAACACCAGCTTGCATAAGCTTAAATGGACTCGCATATACATCATTGGCATCGGTAAGTGCTATTCGAGAAAGCGATTGCAACCTTACAAAAACAGATACTCTTTTTTTATAGTCATACGTAATAGCACTAGTTAATTGATGCTTTGCATTCCCTGTTACCTCATTTCCATTAAATACAATACCCGCTTGACTGTATTGAACAAAACGGTATGGCTGAAACACATAACCAACATCCATTTGTAACTGATGGGCTTTACTAAACCTAGTAACATAGTTAAGTTGAAGTTCCGCACCTGCTTGCCGAACAGATCCAGCATTTAAAAAATATTCTATGCCTGCATTATTATTTTGTCTGACAATGGCATTTTGAATACGAAAATGATACGCAGCAAATGTATAGCGCAACTTATTTTGTAACGCCAATCCTTTCATGCCTATTTCAAAATTCCATCCATATTCCGGAACAAGATTTTTATAAAACAGTCCATCGGAAGGTCTTATTTCTGCAAGTGTAGGTGGCGAAAACCCTTTTGATATTTGAAAATAAAGGCTTGCTTTTTTTGTTGCTTCATAAGAGACGCCCATGCGTGGTGCCAATAAACCAAGGTTAGATTTTGATTGCGCAGTTTCAGTTAAAATGGTACTCCGGTAATAATCATAAGACATATAAGCATTACTCATCCCAAGTTCCACAAACCATTTTTTATTGAATCGAAGTGATGCATTAGCAAAATAAAAACCTTGCTTGGTGGTGACCAAGTCGGAAAATTGTAATGTATCACGCACCCCTCTTTTGTTACCATAGTTATTAATAGCTGCATCTTGTAGCTGCCACTCACCCCCTACTACAATTTTGATTTCACCAATTGGTTTTTGAAATCGCATAATTAAATGGCTTCCAAAGCTTGCATTTTTCTCATGCCTGGTTTCGTAATTGGTAATAAATGGATTTTTAAAATGGGTATTGGTACCTACTATAAAATTTTGCCAATCAATATTTTTAGTGAGTTGGTAATTGTAATGAACACTTCCCAACAGCGTTTTGTTGTATACCGCTGTCTGTTGGGTTACAGCGCTTGGTAAAGTAGCTGTAGCTTGCCTGGCTAAGCGCGGGTTTTGCTTCATTTGGGCGAGCGTTAGCCCCCCCGGTGTTTGATACATAAGATCGGTAAATAAAACCATCCCCTTTAACGTATGCTTGTTTTTTGTTAGTGTGGCAAGCCAAGTAATATTTTTTTTAGAAGATGCAGATTGATCACGCCATCCCTCTGTTTTTTCGTTGGCTATAAAAAAGGTTTGATGAAAATTTTTTTGTTGAAGCGTAACACGAAGATCTTGTCCGGTGTATCCAAAACTTCCAGCACGCAAATTGAGAGATGCCATATTTTGCGGCAACGAATCGGTTGCAAAATTAGATTGCAGCAAAACCGCTCCCCCAGTTCCCAAACCGTAAGAGGCACCAACCGGACCTTTAATAACTTCGATTCCGTTCACAAGCGTAAAAGGCAAAATGTTGAGATAGGTATTTCCTGTTGGATCGGAAAAAGGCACATCATTCCAGTATACTTTTACATTGCGTATACCAAAAGGAGCCCTTAATGAACTTCCGCGTATGGCAAGCCTATAACTTCCCTCGGAGCGTTGTTCCATGCGAACACCTGCCACCGAATTAAATGCAGGCAGCAAAGTTCCATTCACTTCCTGTTGCAAAATAGTAGATGAAATGCGTGTAGTAGATACAGGCAGAAATTGCCCTATATTTTTGGTACGAAAAGCAGTAACAAACACACTATCAAGTGTCCCTGACATGGTAGAATCAATGGTTGATTGTGCAAGGGATCGATTCAAAAAAATACAGCCAATTATAAAAAATAAAAAATGCCTGATACGAGTGTAGCGTGGGCACATTTTAATTATTTTCTTTGGTGCATCATTTCTTTAGCAAGCTTCACCGTTCTTGAAACATCCGGAATGGCAAGCGCTGTTAAATTAGGCGCATAGTGCATAGGTGCATCGGCACTAGTAATTCTGCGGATAGGTGCGTCTAAATAATCGAATCCTTCTTTTTGAATACGGTAGGTAATTTCTGAAGACACAGAAGCAAATGGCCACTGCTCTTCTACAATTAACAAACGGTTTGTTTTCTTAACGCTATCAAGTATCGTCATCCAGTCTAGTGGACGAACCGTGCGTAAATCAACGACCTCAGCACTAATGCCTTCTTTTTCTAATTCGGCTGCAGCACCAAGTGCTACTTTCATCATTTTATTGTAAGAAACAATAGTAATGTCTCTACCTGCCTTTTTAACATCGGCTTTACCCAAAGGGATGTAATATTCATCATCAGGAACATCACACTTATCACCATACATCACTTCACTTTCCATAAACATCACTGGATCTTTTTCGTAACGAATGGCTTGCTTCATCAGACCTTTAGCATCGTACCCATTTGATGGAGATACAACTTTGATACCAGGGATATTGGCATAATAACTTTCAAAAGCGGTAGAGTGTTGTGCACCTAATTGACCCGCACTTCCGTTAGGCCCTCTAAATACAATTGGACATCCTATTTGTCCACCACTCATCGCAAGCATTTTAGATGCCGTATTTAAAATTTGGTCCATTGCTAATACCGCAAAGTTCCAAGTCATAAATTCTACTATTGGTTTTAACCCATTTTGTGCAGCACCCACTGCAATCGCAGTAAATCCAAGTTCTGCAATAGGTGTATCAATCACTCTTTTTTCTCCAAACTCTGCAAGCATTCCCTGGCTTACTTTATAAGCACCATTGTATTGAGCTACTTCTTCACCCATTAAAAATACGAGCTCATCTCTTCTCATTTCTTCTTGCATGGCCTCTCTGAGCGCCTCTCTAAAAGCTATTGAACGCATAGGTATATGGTTATTAATTGAGATGCAAAAATAGAGATAAATAGTGATAAAAAAAGCCCCTTACACAGGTAAGGGGCTTTAATTTTTTAGCGCGTACTGGCTAGATTAAAATACGTTATAAGCAAAGCTTACATAGTACAATCCACCAATGGCAGGGTTACCCCAACCTGTACGGTAGTATTTGTTTAGAAGGTTGGTTCCACCTACTTTAACTAAAGTTTTAATAGCTGGGAACTTGTAACTAACCTGTCCATCTAATGTGTTGTAACCTGGCATTTGACCAGTACCAAAAGTGCCTTCGTAGAAGAAATCACTTACATTTCTGTAAACGAGATTAAATCCTAATCTGTTGTCTTTTCCAAAACCAGAATTAGCGAAAGTAATGTTTGTACGGTATTTAGAGGTATTGAAATAAGATACAAAACCTGTAGGCAAATCACCAATTTCATCAGAATAGATGTTCGCACCGATTGTAAAGTTTTTAGGTAAAAGGAAGTCTGCAGAAGCACCCCATCCTTTAACAGTAACTTCACCTGGCGCATTGGTAGAAATACTGTAACCAATTCTTGATGATTCAAACAACAAGTTCATTGGGTTGTAAGAACCTCTAGATTGAATTACAGTTACACCACTAATAAAGTTTTGGTATCTAGAGTTGTACATATAAGCGTCAACCAATAATACTTTTCCAAATAAACCCTTGTAACCAACTTCAAATGAAGTACTAGATTCTGGCTTGAATTCACCAAAATTTTGTGCCTTTAATAAAGTTGGGTTTGGAGCACCTGCCATAGCACTTGCACCAAACGCTTGCACACTAGCTAATGTGAAACCTGGGTTACCACTAAAGTTGTAGTAATCACGTAACTGAGGTAAACCACCCATTAAACGAGTACCACCACCTACAAGTAAGTTGATCCACTGGTTTTGAGTTGTTGGGAAACGGTAAGCTGTTTGGTAAGACAAACGAATGTTGTGGTCTTGCTTTAATTTGATAACAGCAGAAGCTCTTGGTGTAAAACGACCAGCAAAGTTTGTGTTTTTATCGTAACGACCAGAGATTGTTACTTTAACAACGTCTTTGAATAATTTCTGAGACAATTGACCATAAGCACCAAACTCATTGATATTGATAGCACCTAAAGTATCTGCAAAAATAGTTCCTTCAGAATTCAATTGATATTGCTTAGTATTAAATCCAACTAAAAAGTCAGTACCAGTTTTAGCTAGACCTAACGCTTCTGTTAAATTGTACTGTGCATCAACTACATTAAGTCTAGACTTATCCATGAATTGACCACCTTCTAAACCATTCATACCTGCCACTTTTTTACCAATCGGTGTTCTAACAATGGATTGGAATAAAGGATGGTTACCAATAAAGCCAGTTGGTCTACCTTGGTCTGCAAAAGCACGCGCTGCGTTATGTGACATAAACATTGGAGCACCTTGTTGCATTGCAGAAACGTAAGCAACCA
>JBEITL010000095.1:0-5703 GCA_040374915.1 Sediminibacterium sp.
CTTTCCAGTTTTTATACAAAGACGAAAGTGGCTTCAACCTTATGAACAATGAGACTTTCGAGCAAATTGCACTAGGTGAAGAAATGATTGATGCACCACAGTTTTTAAAAGACGGTTCTGAAGTTTTTGTATTTATCAATACCGAAACCGATCTTGCTATTGGTGCAGAATTACCAGAAAAAATTGTTGTGAAAATCACGTATTGTGAACCAGGTTTAAGAGGCGATACTGCTACCCGTGCTTTAAAAGCAGCTACCGTAGAAACAGGTGCTACTGTTATGGTTCCTTTGTTTGTGGAAGAAGGGGAGCTAATCCGCGTAAACACCAAGTCTGGTGACTATGTAGAAAGAGTAAAAGAATAAGATAAAAAGTTAATAAATAAAAAAGGGGAAAATTCAGTTTTCCCCTTTTTTTGGCAAAAAATGCCTATTTTGCCCCCGAAATTGATCAAAATTACCCCAATTTACCCCAAAAACTGTAAAAATGGACTTAAAGCAAATTCACGAATTAATCAAAATTGTCAATAAAAGTAACATTGGCGAAATCAGTATAGAAGACAAAGATGGTAAAGTAACCATCAAGCAAAAAGAAGAGGCTGCGGTAACGTATACCGCTGCACCTAGCCAGGCGGTTTATGCACCAGCTCCTGCTGCTCCAGCGGCTGCCCCTGCAGCCAGTGCACCTGCTCCAGCTCCTGCTCCAAAGGCAGATAATCTTATTACAATTAAGAGCCCAATGATTGGTACTTTTTACAGAAGACCTTCTCCAGATAAGCCATTATTGGCTGATGTGGGTACGGATGTCACTGCTGGTAAAGTGGTATGTATTATTGAAGCCATGAAGCTATTTAATGAAATAGAAAGCGAAATTTCGGGTACCATTGTTAAAGTGCTTGTTGAAGACGCAAGTCCAGTAGAGTTTGACCAGCCATTATTTTTGGTAGAGCCTAATAAATAAGCAGGTTCTTTCTTAAACTTTAAATTCAAAAGATGTTCAATAAAATATTGATTGCCAATAGAGGAGAGATTGCGCTTCGTATTATTCGTACCTGTAGAGAAATGGGTATTAAAACGGTAGCCGTTTATTCTACTGCCGATAAAGATAGCTTGCACGTAAAATTTGCTGACGAAGCTGTTTGTATTGGTAAGCCTAAAGGAGTAGATTCTTATTTAAATATTCCTCATATTATGGCTGCTGCCGAAATCACCAACGCAGACGCCATTCATCCTGGATATGGATTTCTAGCAGAGAATGCAAAGTTTGCCCAAATTTGTGCCGATCATGGCATTAAGTTTATTGGCCCAACCCCCGAAATGATCAATAAAATGGGGGATAAGATTACTGCCAAGGACACCATGATTAAAGCGGGTGTACCGGTGGTACCAGGTGGCAAAGGGTTATTAGAAAGTGTAGAAGAGGCAAAAACATTAGCCAAAGAAATTGGTTATCCTGTTATTTTAAAAGCAACTGCTGGTGGTGGTGGTAAGGGTATGCGTGTTGTTTGGAATGAAGAAGAAATTGAAAAAGCATATACGTCTGCCAGACAAGAAGCAGCCGCTGCATTTAAGAATGACGGCGTGTACATGGAAAAATTTGTAGAAGAGCCTCGACATATTGAAATTCAGGTAGCTGGAGATCAGTACGGAACGGTTTGTCATATGAGTGAGCGCGATTGTTCGATTCAGCGCCGTCACCAAAAATTAGTGGAGGAATCTCCTTCGCCATTTATGACACCTGAACTGCGTAAAAAAATGGGGGAGGCCGCTATTAAAGCAGCCGCTGCTATTAATTATGAAAGTGTGGGTACCATAGAGTTTTTGGTGGACAAGCACCGTAACTTCTATTTTATGGAAATGAATACCCGTATCCAGGTAGAACACTGTGTTACAGAAGAGGTGATTAGTTTTGATTTGATTAAAGAGCAAATTAAAATTGCCATGGGCGAAAAGATTTCTGGTAAAAACTACGAACCACAAATGCACGCCATTGAGTGTCGTATTAATGCCGAAGATCCTTATAACGATTTTAGACCTTCACCCGGAAAAATTACGGTACTCCATACTCCAGGTGGGCATGGTGTGCGTGTAGATAGCCATGTATATGCAGGATATGTTATTCCACCGTATTATGATTCTATGATTGGTAAACTCATTACCGTTGCACAAACACGCGAAGAAGCGATTGATACGATGTATCGTGCCTTGTCTGAATATGTAATTGAAGGCGTTAAAACAACCATACCTTTTCATTTGCAACTGATGCAAAATGAAGATTTTAGAAAAGGTAATTTTACCACTAAGTTTTTAGAAACCTTTACAATGAAATAAAAAAAAATCCCTTACAATTTGTAAGGGATTTTTTTTGAATGCTATTGGGACTATTGTCCACCACCACGTTGTGGTCTGTTCTTTCTCATTTCTTCGTAGAAATCATCTACTGCTTTAATTTGATCGTCGGTTAAAGGAATCGCCTTTAATTTCTTTTTGCGCTCGTCAGCAGTTTCTTTTTGTTTTGCCGCTCTTTCTTCTTCAGATAAATCACGAAGTCCACGACCTTGTGTTTGAACCCACAATTGAATTTCTAACACCTTATCTGCTTCTGAATCAGATAATTTTGTTTTCTCCATTAATTGTGGCTTCATACGTTGTTTCATCATTTCAAGCATTTGAGCAGGGTCCATTTGCTGACCACCACCAAAACCTTGAGCCATAACACTTGTTGATGCGATGCAACCAACAATAGTTAAGAGTGCGATTATTTTTTTCATAATTTAATTATTTAAGTGTTGTTAAGATAGTATTTTTTGTCTTGCGGCGTTTTAATTTTCGGTTAACCCAATAAATTATTCGGTGCCGTTATCTTAAAAATAACATTTCTCTATACTTTGGTAAGGTCCATTTATCGTCATCTACCAAATGCTCTAGCTTGTCTACATGGTAACGGATTTCATCAAAAAATGCTGATTTAACATCCGCTTCATAGGCAATTGCTTTCTTTCTAGTATCCTCGATATTATTGGCAACTTTTCTAGCTTCAACCATGGCATTTACCTGCGTGTAAATAACCTGAACGTGCTTGCTAACCTGTTGTAATAATTCGGTTTGGCTTGCATAGGTATCTGCACCAAGTCCAGCGGCTTTTAATCCGTTGATATTGGTAGATAATTTATTTTGGTAGCTGATGGCTGCAGGTAAAATATGGTTGATGGCTAAATCCCCCATGATACGCGCTTCTATTTGCACCTTTTTAATATATTTTTCTAGTTCAATTTCATGTCTTGCTTCTAGCTCTACGTGGGTATACACATGGTTTCTTTCAAATAAATCTTTTGCTTTTTTAGTAACCATGGCGTCTAGTGCAACAGGGGTGGTTTTTAAATTTGGTAAACCTCTGCGTTCTGCTTCTTGATGCCACTGATCGCTATAGCCATCGCCTTCAAATAAAACGGCTTTACTATCAACAATGTATTTTTGAATCACTTGCATGATGGCAACTTCTTTTTTGTCACCTTTTTCTATAAGGCCATCAACGTCTGCTTTAAATTGCTTAAGCGTATCTGCAACAATGGTATTTAATACGGTCATTGAAATAGCGCAATTCGCAGAAGAACCTACCGCTCTAAATTCAAATTTGTTTCCAGTAAATGCAAATGGAGACGTGCGGTTACGATCGGTGTTGTCCAATAGTAATTCAGGAATGCTTCTGTGTAAATCAAGTTTTAAAATGGCTTCGTCCTGCTCGTCAAACTTACTGCCCACGCGGGTTTCAATGTCATCTAATACTTTCGCTAAATACTGTCCCACAAAAACAGAAATGATGGCAGGAGGTGCTTCGTTGGCGCCAAGTCTGTGATCGTTTGGTGCAGATGCGATGGCAGCGCGTAAGATATCGGCGTAATCATGAACGGCTTTAATGGTATTTACAAAGAAGGTCAAAAACATTAGGTTTGTTTTTGGCGTTTTACCTGGTGCTAATAAGTTAACACCAGTATCTGTTGCTAAACTCCAGTTATTGTGTTTACCACTTCCGTTGATGCCAGCAAAAGGTTTTTCGTGGAACAGTACCACGAGTTTGTGACGCTTTGCAACACGGTTCATGATATCCATTAAAAGTGTGTTGTGGTCTACGGCAATGTTTACTTCTTCAAAAATTGGCGCGCACTCAAATTGTGCAGGCGCAACTTCGTTGTGACGTGTACGAAGTGGAATACCTAATTTATAAGACTCTTGTTCAAAGTCTCTCATAAACGCATAAACACGCTCTGGAATGGATCCAAAATAATGATCTTCTAATTGTTGTCCTTTAGCAGGAGAAGCGCCATACACGGTTCTACCACACTGTACTAAATCAGGTCTTGCATTGGCAATGGCTTCGTCAATTACAAAATACTCCTGTTCCCAACCAAGTGTAGGTGTTACTTTGGTAACATTTTTATCGAAGTAATGACAAACGTCGATGGCTGCTTTGTTAATGGCTTCCACTGCTTTTAATAATGGTGCTTTATAGTCAAGTGACTCACCGGTGTAGGCCACAAATAATGTAGGAATACAAAGTGTTTTACCTTGTCCAATTTCAATAATAAATGCTGGAGAAGAAGGGTCCCATGCCGTATATCCTCTTGCTTCAAAAGTAGCACGTAATCCACCACTTGGAAAAGAAGACGCGTCTGGTTCTTGTTGAATCAGTGCAGCACCATCAAATTCTTCGATAGCCGTTCCGTCACCTTTTAAAGTAAAAAATGAATCGTGTTTTTCTGCAGTGGTTCCAGTAAGTGGTTGAAACCAGTGTGTATAGTGCGTTACGCCTTTGCTTTCGGCCCATGCTTTAATACCAATGGCAATTTGATTGGCCATTGAACGGTCAATTTTTTTACCACCTCTGATACTTGTCACTAAACTTTTGTAAGACTCATCGGTGAGGTATTCTCTAGCTGTTTTTAAAGTAAAAACGCTGGAATTAAAAATGCCCGTAATTTTTGCACTCGCTGCAACCGTGGTATTGTTGTTCTTCAAATCCCGAATTGCATCAAAACGTAATGACATATAAATAGTTTTAATATGATTAAAATGTAAAGATACAGCCTAAATTTTTAACTTTTTAGATAGTAATCAACAAAAAATCCCCCATTTATGTATAAAAATGATCTGATTGTCATTGGAAATACTAAATTTTTTGCAACTACTCATTTATTGGTTATAAAATACTGGTGATTTATGATACTTGTATTACAAATAATCATATATGAACTTAAGGCAAATGATTTAGTGCATTTCGCATTGAATTACACATTTTTAACGCTTTAATGTTGGTAATTCGGCAAAACAATTAGGAGCCGCTATCTTAACTTCGCAGCATCATGGAAATTACAGTAGAAACCGCCCAAAAACTTCGCCTTACAGCAGAAGAATTTGAACTCATTAAGCAAAAATTAGGTAGAACCCCAAACTTCACTGAGCTCTGTTCATTTAGTGCCATGTGGAGTGAGCATTGTAGTTATAAAAACTCAATTAAGTGGCTCAAAACATTGCCACGTGATGGAGGTCGAATGCTGGTTGCAGCTGGTGAAGAAAATGCCGGCTTAATGGACATGGGCGGCGGCTTTGGTGTGGTATTTAAAATTGAAAGTCATAACCACCCAAGTGCATTAGAACCTTTTCAGGGTGCAGCTACAGGCGTAGGTGGTATTCAGCGTGATATTTTTAC
>JBEITL010000018.1:0-10598 GCA_040374915.1 Sediminibacterium sp.
CCGACGTTGAAGTGCAAGGAAGTAGCCAATACAAGCCTGATTACAAATAATTTTATTGAAATTTTCAATAAAAAATTTTGTCAGCAACTGCAGACTCCTATTTTTGCACTCCTAATTTCGTTGTTTACAATCAAGCGAAAGTAGCTCATTTGGTAGAGCACGACCTTGCCAAGGTCGGGGTGGCCGGTTCGAGCCCGGTCTTTCGCTCTAAATCCCGAGCCTTGTTCGGGATTTTTTTTACACCATGCCCTGGTGGTGGAACTGGTAGACACGCAGGACTTAAAATCCTGTTCGCCGCAACGCGAGTGCGGGTTCGATTCCCGCCTGGGGCACTATCCCTTCGCTTACGCGAGGGGATTTTTTTTGCTATCTTGTGGCATAATTCTAACCCATGTCTCAGCGTAAACAACGAAATGAACCAGATTGCCTTAATTGTGGCACTATTGTGGTAGGTAGATATTGTCAAAACTGTGGTCAAGAAAATATTGAGGTTAAAGAAACTTTTTTACAAATAGTTTATCATTTTATCGCGGATATTACCCATTTTGATGGGAAGCTCATTCAAACTGTCAGGCTTTTGATTTTGAAACCTGGCTTTCTTACAAAAGAATATGTTGCTGGCAAAAGGTTTCGATACATTCACCCCATTCGAATGTACATATTTATTTCAGCTGTGTTTTTTCTATTCATATTTTCTGGTGATAAAAAAATTGTAGATGTAAATACAAAATCAACTAATTCTACCGGAATTGTATTTGGTGACAGCGCTTTTAGTACAGTTGCTCAATATGATAGCGCACAAAGAAAATTGCCAGAAAACAAAAAAGATGATTGGTTTACGTCAAAACTTGCTAAACAGCAAATATTAATCAATCATAAGTACGGAAATGATCGGAATAAAATATTTAATGCTGTTATTGAAAAATTCAAGGATCATTTTTCTACGATATTATATTTGTCATTGCCCATTTTTGCTTTTTTCTTGTGGGTATTGTATAAACGTAATAAGTCGTATTATTTTGCTGACCACATGATATTTTCAATACACCTTTATTGCGCGTATTTTATCATCATTTTTATTTTCTGGATTCTAGCTCTATTTGTAAAGTTTTTTACAGCATCAACAGGCTTTTTAGAATTCTTATATACTGTCACGTTGCTGCTGTATTTTTATAAAGCTGCTCGTGTATTTTATGGTCAATCTAGAAAAAAAACGTTACTAAAATTTGCACTTATTAATATTTTGAATGTTTTCTTGTTTATATTTTTATTTATTATGCTCATCTTATTTTCTTTATTCACCCTATAATGTCCATACTTTTATTTGATAATAATTTCAGACACCAACTGTATCCATTTACGCATACAAGAGCTGTTGGAGCAATACGATCAGGCATTTTTACGCCCCAAGAAAGGTGGGAGCTCATTACAGGGGATATAGTGCAAATTCAAACTAGAAAATCAATACAGCCTTTATACGGCAAACCTGAAATCAGTGCAAATACATTATGGATCGATGCGGCACTCATTGTAAATACGACATTAATTGACCAAATAAATGCATTACAAACCGGCCAATGTGTATTTGATGCAACCGGCTTTATTGCAGGAGTTGGTGAGACCAATTTAATTGAACACTATACTACAAAAACAAAATTAGCAGATCAAAAGAGGTTGCATTTTGCATCTGATTTAATTGCAATGAATGATGCGCAATTAAGGTTCGATTATGATTTGCTAACCAATGGTAAAACATCAGAACCCATACCTGATTCATGTTCGGCAACCAATAAAGATCAAATATTTATTGAAAAAAATGCAACTCTTTTAAACTGTCATCTAAATGCAAGTACGGGGCCCATTTATATTGCTAGTGGTGCAGAAATTCAGGAAGGATCTAGCATTAGAGGCCCGTTTGTTTTACTAAAAGACGCCTGCGTGAAAATGAATACGGTAGTATATGGAGCAACGACCATTGGGCCAAAATGTATTATAGGTGGTGAAGTAAAAAATAGCATTTTGTTTGGCTATTCCAATAAAGCACACCATGGAGACCTTGGTGATTCGGTCATTGGTGAATGGTGCAATTTAGGTGCGGGCACTTCTAATAGCAATGTGAAAAATACGGCAGGAAAAATTAGTGTGTGGGATGAATCATCAAACGCAAATAGGTATGTAGGTAATAAAATGGGGGTTTGCATGGGTGATTATGTTAAAACAGCCATTAATACGAGTATTACTACCGGAGCAACTATTGGTGTGGGTGCCAATGTTTTTTGTGCAGGTCTTACCCCTAATTTTATCCCACATTTTTGTTGGGGAATAGATCATACAACTTATCAAATTGATAAACTCATAGAAGATACGGCGAACTGGAAGGCTTTCAAGAACGAAGCTTTTTCTGACATGGAAAAACAACTGATCCGAGTTATCTTTGAATCATTAACAAGTAATCCATCATAAATATATAAGCAATTAATAATCAATCATGAGAAAGCAAATCGCAGCAGCCAATTGGAAAATGAATTTAACCCTCACAGAAGGAGAAGCATTACTTGATGCTATTAGCGCAAAGCCACATAGTTTGGCTCCTAACCAAGAAGCAATATTTGCCGTTCCTTTTCCATACATATCAATGGCTCAAGCAAAAGTGGGTGCTAAAAACAATGTGTTTGTTGCAGCGCAAAACTGTTCTAATAAATTATCTGGTGCTTTTACAGGCGAAGTGTCTGTTACCATGCTTCAAAGTATGTGCGTTAAATATGTTGTAATTGGACATTCAGAAAGAAGAGAATATTTTAATGAAAGCAATGAATTGTTGGCTCAAAAAGTTGACATCTGCTTAGAAAATAAAACAACGCCTATTTTTTGTTGTGGCGAACCATTAGAAATTAGAGAATCGGCTACACAAAATGAGTATGTTGCTAAACAACTAACCGAATCTTTGTTTCATTTATCAGAAGAAGCCATTGCGCATGTTGTCATCGCTTATGAGCCCATTTGGGCAATTGGTACCGGTAAAACGGCAAGTAGCGAGCAGGCTCAAGAAATGCATGCTTATATTAGAAGTCATATTGCCAGTAAATACGGCCAATCAATAGCAGATTCTATCTCTATTTTGTACGGCGGCAGCGTTAAAAGTGCCAATGCCGTTGAAATCTTTAGTCAACCTGACGTAGATGGTGGTTTAGTAGGAGGTGCATCCCTCATTGCAGACGAATTTGTTGCCATTATTAATGCGCTAAAAAAGTAGTTTTAAGCTTATCTTCGCGCACTTATGAAGCAACTACGTAATTTTTGCATTATTGCACATATTGACCATGGTAAATCTACCCTGGCAGATCGTTTATTGGAACATACCAAAACCATTGGTGAGCGTGACATGATGAACCAGGTTTTGGATGACATGGACTTGGAGCGTGAAAAAGGTATTACTATTAAAAGTCATGCTATTCAGGTAAGTTACATGTACAAGGGTACAGAATACATTTTAAACCTTATTGATACCCCGGGTCACGTAGATTTTAGTTACGAAGTGAGTAGAGCGCTAGCCGCTTGCGAAGGTGCTTTGTTATTAGTAGATGCTTCACAAGGTATTCAAGCACAAACCATTTCCAATTTATATTTAGCCATAGATAATAATTTAGAAATCATTCCAGTGATCAATAAAATTGATATGGATGGTGCTAAAATTCCAGAAGTAACGGATCAAATTGTTGATTTAATTGGTTGTAAGCCAGAAGATATTTTATTAGCGAGTGGAAAATCTGGGATTGGAATCGAAGAAATTTTAATGGCCATTGTAGAACGCATTCCTGCGCCAACTGGCGATCCTGAAGCACCTTTACAAGCACTTATTTTTGATAGCGTATTTAATAGTTTTAGAGGCATTATCGTTTATTACCGCATCATGAATGGGGTACTTAAAAAAGGGGACAAAATTCAATTTGTAGCTTCTGGTAACGATTATTTTGCCGACGAAGTGGGTGTGCTTAAATTAAATATGACGCCAAAACCTGAAGTCAGGGCAGGAGACGTTGGATATATTATAACAGGTATTAAAAATGCAAAAGAAGTTAAAGTAGGAGACACGATAACACTTGCCAATAATCCTGGTCAAATGATCAATGGATTTGAAGAAGTGAAGCCCATGGTATTTGCGGGTATCTTCCCAGTTAATACCGATGAGTTTGAAGAACTCCGTGATTGTATGGATAAGCTTCAATTAAATGATGCTTCTTTAACTTTCGAATTAGAAACTTCACAAGCACTCGGTTTTGGTTTTAGATGTGGATTTTTAGGCCTCTTGCACATGGAAATTATCCAGGAGCGTCTAGAACGTGAGTTTAACCAAACGGTTATTACTACGGTTCCCAACGTAGGATTTATTGCTTATACTACCCGTAACGAAAAAATCATGGTTAACAATCCAACAGAAATGCCGGATCCTGTTAAAATTGATAGAATCGAAGAGCCGTTTATTCGTGCACAAATTATTACACTTCCTGATTATATTGGCAATATCATGACGCTTTGCCTGGGCAAACGCGGTATGCTTATTAACCAAAGCTATTTAACACCAACACGCGTAGAACTTATTTTTGAAATGCCATTAACTGAAATCGTATTTGATTTCTATGACAAATTAAAAAGTTCTACAAGAGGGTATGCTTCTTTCGATTATAACCCTATTGGCTACCGAGACGCAGACATCGTTAAAATGGACATCTTACTAAACAATGAAAAAGTGGATGCTTTAAGTGCCCTTATTCATAGAAGTAGAGCTGCCGATTTTGGAAGAAAATTATGCGAAAAGCTAAAAGAACTTTTACCTAAACAACAATTCCAGATTGCCATTCAAGCAGCAATTGGGGCTAAAGTAATTGCCAGAGAAAACATTAGTGCGATGCGCAAAGACGTAACAGCAAAATGTTATGGTGGTGATATTAGCCGTAAGCGTAAATTACTAGAAAAGCAAAAAGAAGGTAAAAAGCGTATGCGTCAAATTGGAAACGTAGAAGTTCCTCAAGAAGCATTTTTAGCAGTACTTAAACTAGACTAATTCTTTTTTTTAATGGTCTGATCTGGATTCACTCTAGGGTCTGGATCCAACTCTTTTATGCGGGGAAGATGCATCCATTTGCCTTTATCCCAACTAAAACCTTCGTAAGTTCCATAAGGCACTAATGTTTCCTTTTTTTGAGGGATATTTTCTTCACTAATTAGTGTTGCGAAAATGATAAGATCAAGTTCAGGATCATAATTCATTTTAACAATGGACTCTTTTTTGTATTCTAATACAAACCTTGATGTGGGTTGCTTGGGTTTAAACTCATCATTTTTGTACACGAAATAATTGCCGCCAAAAACGGGTTTATTGTCTGCGTCAAAATACATGACTTCCATCCACTTTTTATGGGTAACTGCGTTATTGCCATCTAGGCCAAGTAAGGTATAATAGGTGCGATTATTATACTTTTTAGGAATGATCTTATAATAGATTGCGCCAATCCAGTGTTTGGCGTCTCTAACCGAATCATTGGGAGCGTCAGTAAATTCGGAACAATCAAATAATGGAATAAGTTGTAAACTTCCATCTTTTGTTTGCATTTGAATGGCACCTTTTTGACGGTAGCTTTTTTCATCTTCAGATAGTAACTGCCAAGTAAATACTTTAAAAGTACTATCTGGAGAAAATAGGGTAGATACCGTTATTAAAGAATCAAACCTATGATTAAATGAGAATGGTGTTTTTAAAGCTCTAACAAGTCCTTTGGTAAATGCACTATCTGCCGCAACTCTTTCGCTATAGGTTTCTCCATTCACAATATTATATGCCATTTTTTTTATTTCATCTTCTAATTGTGCAATGTTTTGCGCAGTTAATTGATTACAAAAAAGTAAACATATAAAAAGTAGTTTTTTCATGGTTGTTATTATAGTGCGTTTGCAAAATCAATTAATGAATTAAATCTAAAATCAATACTTGGGTGTGGAAATTCAATTTCTGGATGTGTGGTGGCTAAAAATACGCTATGCATACCAGCGTTGCGTGCAAATCCCATATCACTTAACCGATTACCGACCATCAAACTTTTTGAAAAATCGATTTCAGGAAATTGTTTTTGTGCTTGGTAGGCCATGCCACATTGTGGTTTTCGGTTGGGTGAATCATCAGCCATATCAGCACAATAGTAAATAGCATCTATATTTCCACCACCAAGTTCAATTTGTAATTTCAGTGAACTATGAATAGCATCTAGGTCTTGAACTGTCATAAGTCCTTTGCCGATTCCCTTTTGATTGGTTACAATAACAATTTTTGAAAACAGCGTAGCAAAAATGCGCATGGCATCCACTACACCATCATAGAGTTTTAATTCAGACACATTTCTGATATAGTCTAAATGTTTTTCGTGATTTAATACACCGTCACGATCTAAAAAAAGTGTCCAAGAAGGATCTATATTTTCTAAAATATCCATTAGGCAAATAGTTGAGCTTCTACGAGTTCGCAAATAATATGACCAATTAAAATATGGCTCTCCTGAATCCTAGGGGTATCGGTGCTTGGCACATTGATGAGTACGTCCGACAATTCGCTCATTTTGCCACCCATAGCACCTGTAAATCCAATGGTTACAATGCCCATTGATTTGGCCATTTCAAAGGCCTTCACAATGTTACCTGAATTGCCGGAAGTACTAATACCTACAAGTACATCACCTTTATACATAGTACCTTCTACCAATCTGCTATAAATTTCATCATAACTATAATCATTGGCTACTGCCGTCACATAAGAACTGTTGCAGTGTAGTGCATCGGAAGGGAGGGCTTTACGGTTCTTATAAAATCGACCAGAAAACTCAGCAGCTAAATGTTGTGCGTCGGCAGCACTTCCACCATTGCCACAAAACTGTACTTTGTACCCATCTTTAAAAGCTTTAGCTACAAGGGTAACAGCCGTATTTATTTTTTCGAGAAAAGCAGCATCAGCAACATATTGTTGTTTTACAGCAATCGAGCTTTCAATGATAGATTGTATTTTTTGTGTTGACATAGTATTATGATATTAAATCCCATATTTGATGGGTTAATTGATTCCAATTGTATTTTTTCTTTTCTATTTCGATAGCAGGTATAAAATGAGGCTCACCCAATGCATAGAGTTTTTCGATGCCTTCTGCGATTGATACATAATCAGGCTCCGTAACGACTCCAACAACATGATTGGGAACCATGGCGGCTAAAGCACCAACGTTTGTAACGAGCATGGGTTTGTTAAAATGAAAACAAAGTGGTGTAATACCAGATTGTGTAGCATGTTTATAGGGTTGAATCACAAAGTCGGTGGCACAAAAATAACTACGCACTTCACTATCTGCAATAAAGTCACTTTTTACAATCACATCATTGATTAAATCTTGTTCCAGTATGAGTTGTAAGTAAGGTTCTTTTTTATCGTAAAACTCTCCAGCGATAACGAGGGTAGGGATTATTTTACCTTGCTTTTTTAAATAACCGAGTGCTTGTAGTAATAGATCAAGTCCTTTATAGGCTCTTATAAAACCAAAAAATAAAATAATTGGATCAAACGCGTCAAGTTCTAATTTTTTTCTTGCTTCTAATTTTGAAATAGGTTCTCCAAAATTATCATAGAGCGGATGCACCACCGTAGCTGATGGTTTTTGTGTAAATAAGGTAAGGTCTTTTTGAACCTTTTCGCTGAGTGTAACAAAAGCATCTACTTGACCTACAAAATATTTGGTAAAGAGGGTATCTAAAGGTCGTTTTTCGTGCGGAACCACATTGTCCGCAATACAAACTACTTTAGATGTTTTGTTTTTTCGGATAATAGAAGCGATGGTTCCTAAACAAGGCCCCATAAATGGAATCCAATACCTTACCACCACTAAATCAGGAGCCAATCTTTTAATTTCATTACCAATGCGTACCCAGTTAAACGGATTAACAGAATTGACTACCGCCTTAATGGTTAGATACATCGGTTTTGGCTCAGTGGCATACTGGCTTTTGCCAGGAAATAAAAAGGAGGGGTATTGTAAGGAAAAAGTATAAATGATTACTTCATGACCTTCATCTATAAATTGTTTTGCCAATCGTTCATTAAAAGTAGCAATACCTCCACCCCTTAATGGCCAAGCAGAACCGATAATGACTACCTTTTTTTTCATAACAATGAATTATGAACTATTGATCTAAGCCAATCTTTGAGGAGATCAAATACACATTTCTTTCGGTTGCATTACGTGCCACTAATTCGGCAACAAAGCCTGTTAAAAAGAGTTGCATACCAATCACCATGGTAGTAAGGGCAATGTAAAAAGCTGGACGATTGGTTAATGAAAAATCTTGACTCGCAAATTTGGCAAGTACCAAATAAATACTAGCACCAAATCCAATTAAAAAAAACATTGTGCCTAGTAAGCCAAAAAACTGCATCGGGCGTTTACCAAACTTACCCAAAAATAGGATAGTAGCTAAATCTAAAAATCCATTCACAAAACGCTGCCATCCAAATTTGGTTACTCCATATTTTCTGGCACGGTGTTCAACTACCTTTTCGCCAATTTTTTTATATCCACTTCCTTTCGCCAAAATAGGTATATATCGGTGCATTTCACCGTATACTTCTATGCTCTTTACCACTTTATGCTTATAGGCTTTTAGACCACAATTAAAGTCGTTGAGTTGGATGCCAGAACTTTTACGTGCTACAGCATTAAATAATTTTGAAGGGATATTTTTTGTGAGTGTATTATCAAATCTCTTTTTCTTCCAACCACTTACCAAGTCAAATCCCCCATGTACAATCATATCACGTAAAGCAGGAATTTCATCTGGTGAATCTTGCATGTCTGCATCCATGGTAATCACCACTTCGCCTTGGGCTGCTTTAAAACCTTCATTTAAAGCGGCTGATTTTCCGTAATTACGTTGGAATTGAATCCCTTTAAATGCATGATTCGCCGCACTAATTTGTGTTATAACTTCCCAACTATTATCTGTACTACCATCATCGATGAGTATCACCTCATAAGACAATTTTTCTTGATCCATTACACGCGTAATCCAACTACACAATTCAGGTAAGGATTCATCTTCATTAAAAAGGGGTATTACAACAGATACTTGCATGTGATTAGATTTGCTCTGGTACTTCTTCGTTTTTCTTTACAATAACTGAAAGAACGAGTGCTTTTATAAATCCAAATACGATGGCTAACCCAAGACCTAAAAACACTTGTTTAAATGATGTTACTTTTGGCTCAGCCTGCATTCTTTTAATCGTTTCCTCAATTTGTGCTTCTGGAGCTCCAAACTTTTCCATCATTTGCACTGCCTTGGCAATTGCTATTTCTATCACTTTTGCAGTCATGTCTGGATCCACAAGCGCAAATAATACATAGGTACCTATTGATTCAATGATTGAATAAATAACATAAGCAACAAAAGTAAATTGAAGGGCATCTTTAAAAGAATAGAGTCCACCATTGTCTTTACGTAACTTAAAACCAACTACCAGTAAAATAATAAAGAGGTATGGAATAAAAGTGGTTACACTAGTTACAGCCACATAGTTTTCTACGGATCCAACAGCCCATAGGCCAAATGAAAGCGCTAAAAAAATAAGGCCACCCATGATGCCATAAGTTATACCATGTTTTATATTGTTATTTTCCATGTGAGTAGTTAAGTATGAATTGAGTTAAATATTATTGCGATAATTGATTGTTATGTACAGTTGCAACAACTGCGCCATCAAGAGAAATATCCATGAACGCGGAGTTACTAGACTTACTTTTGTTGTTTTTAGAATTAAGTAGAGTAGTACCTTTTCTATTAAATATAGTTAATTCTGCGGCTTGTCCTTCTTCTATTAAAATAGTTGGCAAGGCAAATATTTTTCTCGCATTGCCACTGAGTAATTTTGAAATTTGTTCTGGCTTTAAATTTGGAACTGTTTGTTCAAGTGTCGCATAGGTTGTTTGTAATCCTATATTTCCAAACTCGGCATATTCAAACTCACACACTTTATGATCCCAGTCTTGAGGGGCGTGATGTGAAGCAATGCAATCGATAGTACCATCTACCACACCAGCTCTAAGGGCATCTCGGTCTGCATTTGTTCTTACCGGTGGAATCACTTTTAAATTGGTATTGTAGGTAGTCATGTCTTCATCGCAGTAAAAAAGATGCGTTGGCGTAACACTGCATGAAATAGCCAAGCCTTCTTTTTTGGCAGCCCTAATTAGTTCAATGGTGGTAGCCGACGAAACACCTGTAATATGAAGTTTTGAACCCGTATACCTCAGTAAGTCAATGTCACGTTTTACCATGAGTTCTTCGGCAACGGCAGGCAATCCAGGAAGTCCCATTTGCGTGGAAACGATGCCTTCGTGCATCAGTCCACTCGCTGCAATAGATTTATCGATTGGTATTTGAATTAAGATTCCATCAAAAGCTTTTACATATTGAAGTGCTTTTAAAAATACACCCGGCGATTGAACAGGATGCATGCCATCCGAAAATGCTACTGCATGTGAGGCGCGCATATCGTACATTTCTGCAAG
>JBEITL010000120.1:0-4987 GCA_040374915.1 Sediminibacterium sp.
AAAGAATTTACCGAAGCTGGTGGAACTATTATAACAGTTGGTAGCAGCGCTAATTTAGCGTATCACTTTAAATTACCTATTCGTAATGCACTTGTTGAAATGGTGAATGGTAAAGAGCGACCATTGCCTGGCGAAAAATTTTATATTCCTGGATCTGTGATGCAGGTTGCTGTTAACAATGAGCATAAAGCAAACTGGGGTATGAAGCCTAATGCCGATGTATATTTTAGTGCGAGCCCTGTTTTTAATTTACTGCCAAATGCTACTGCTACTGGTGAAGTAACACCGCTTGCTTGGTATGCTACCGATAAAACACTTAGAAGTGGGTGGGCTTATGGACAGTCTTACCTACAGCAAACAGTTGCCGCATTTGAAGCAAAAGTGGGTAAAGGAAAACTAATGGTATATGGTCCTGAAATTACTTTTAGAGGTCAAACGCATAGCACGTATAAAATGTTATTTAACCAATTGTATGTACAATAATCACAAGCTTACAAATTGGGTGTATAACAAATGATTTTAATACTGTTTATCGGTTAGCGTTAGCATAAAACTAATTAGGTCATTTTTTTCTTTTGGTGTTAATTGTAAATTATCAAAAGGCAATGTTTGGTATGCCAAATTCATGCCTATTCCATTACCACCACCTAATTCATAAAATTTAACGACCTCTTCAAGTTTATCATAAACGCCATTGTGCATGTATGGTGCTGTTTTTTCAATATTTCTTATAGTAGGTGTTTTGAATGAATATTTTAATGGCTCTAGTTGATTTAAATTATATCTACCTAAATCTTCATCCACAACAGCATTTTTCCAAATATTTGTTTTAGGAACTCCAATTACCTCAGATTCTGTATTGTTAAACCATGGTGGAATCGTGCCATTATATACTGGTATAAAATGGCAAGTAGCACATTTTGCTTTTCCAGTAAATACATTAAAGCCATTACTTTCCGACTCACTCAATGTAGTTTCTCCTCTAAAATATTCATCAATTTTTGAATTAAATGGCATTAAACTTCTTACATAAACGGCAATAGCATTTCGTATCTCGTAAGGCGTTATTTCTTTTTTGGTAGGGTAAGCTTTGGTAAAAAGGTTTGAAAGCGTTGGGTTAGCCAAAATCTTCTTTTTTATTTGCTTTGGAGTTAAATCAAATTCATCGGGATTTTTCATAACACTCTCAATCTGGTTTTCTAAATCCTGTGAACGCAGGTCATAAAAAAATGATTTTTGAAAAGCAGCATATAAAATTGTTGGCGAATTTCGTTGTATACTATTATTATGAATATTAGTGACTGAAGTTACTTTACCATCGGTAAAAGCCTTACTAGCTATGTGACAGCTAGCACAACTAATGTTGTTATTTTTTGAGAGACTGGCATCATTAAATAGTATCTTACCTAATTCTTTTTTCTCATTGGTAGAAGCTGTCTCGGAAAATGGTGAAAATGCATCAGGATTTAGTTTTTTTCCTTGCATTAAGTTTGATAAAGTACCATAAAATACTTTGTTTTTATTGATATCTGGCATGTTGGCTAAGTCAGATGTAAAATCTTTTTCAAAGCAAACGCTGATAGGCATTAAATGATTCTTAATAAATTCTAGCCTATTAAATTCATTGAAATTATTATTTTTTTGTGCATAGACTATTGCATTTTTGAATAGAGAAGTTAGTTGTTGGTTAACTTTTTTCCCCTTTATGTTGCAATACAATAAATACCATTCGTTTATGCCGTCTAGTGTAAATGCAGCTTCCTGAATTGACTGAAAAGATACAGGAGAATCAAATCCTGTAATTCCTAATGCTGCAATTCTAATGATTTGGTGTTGGATTAATTCATAAAAGTGATGCTCCTGTATGGGCATTTCTTTCATTGTATTTTTTATGAGTAAAAGATCTGTTGTTAGAATTTTAGTTTGTTTTTTTAAGTCTAATAGGTCTACCGTATCGGAATAAATGATTTCTTCAATCACTTGAAAGCCAGACGGGTCGTTAATCATGTTATCGTCTGTTTTAATTTCTGGTAACGCGGGACCATTAATTCTTCGAGTTAACCCCTGAAAATAATACTCTACAAATGGTTCAACTTTTTTGTAGTTTTTTCTACTAGCTGAAAACAATTCTTGTAATTTATCTTTTTCAACCAACCTATCACTGCTTTTTAGTAATGCTATGATCGTATCAATATTGTTTTCTAATGAAAGTAATGCAGCTTTATCAAAGCTTTCTTGCTTCATATTTAAACATGCAATAAAAAATACTAAACTTAAAATATAGACAACTACTTTTTTCATTTTTATACTGATTGTAGGTATATATTAAAATAAAAAAACCATCCATCTAATTGGATGGATGGTTTTTTTATTTCTTAAAAATTTATCTAGGTACGTTCGTAAGTAGTAGCGTTTGACCACCACTTTTGTATGACTGAACCGAAACCGCTTTACTAGGATTTAAGAATTTATCTCCATCAACCCAAGTGTGTGCATGAATATTAATGGTAAATGTACCTGGTACACCAATTACATCTGAAATATCTTCCATAGCACCATGCTCCCAAATACCAAATTTATTTTGGTTTGCTCCAGCTGGGTTGTATTTAGAATTCATCATAGCAGCATCTTTGTGGGTCATATCCATAAAGATCTTTTTAGAACCTGTTGCAATGTTATATTGCCAAATAAGTGAATTGTGTGTAGCTTCTGGAAAGAAAGAATCTCCATCCTCTTGTATATATACAAAATTTTCAGTTACGCAAAGGTTATCTGGATTGATGATATCTAACCCTTTTACATTTGCACCTGTTGGTGAAACATCACCGTCAGCTACAATTTTTAAAACACCTTTTAAAGGATCTGTTGCATCTAATTTTAATTGATACATTCTACCCATATATGTTTTTTCTGTAGTACCACTTATGCCTGTTGCAACAAAATATAATTCTCTATTGTTGGCAGCAGAACCTTTGCGGTAGTCTAAATCCTCTACACGAGCAAATTGAATACTTTTTAAAGTTGGATTTAAATTTTCAATTTCAGCACCGGTAAAGTTTTTAGCATTTGGTACTTCTACAAATTCTACAGGATAATTATTATTCCAAGTCATTGCGGTTTCAATAGGATTTTGGTCAACTCTTCTTAATACATAAAGCTTTCCATTATCTAAATCACCAACAGTATTTGAAACATAAAGGTAAACTTGACCATTACCTGCATCTTCGCCTAAAATAATAACAGTCTTACCAGGATACGCTGCTTTAGTTAGAGGCACAGAATTTTCACCACTAAATTTACCTAATGCTGGTTTTACCCTTGATTGGCTTGATGCATTTGCAGGTGCTACCGGGTCAATAGCATGTGTCATTGCATTTACATTAGATTCTCCAGTTGTTAAAAATACTGGTCCAAATCCATGAATTTCTGGGGTTGCCATTGTTGCTGAACACAATCTAAACATACCGCCATCGGTATTTACGATGTAATCACCTTTTACAATGTCTAATTTTTTGTTTAGATACAATCTAGAAACTGCCCAAGTGTTTTCATGATTGGTAACCATGATATAACCACTACCATCCGGATTTTTAATAAATCCTTGTCCATCTGGAGCACCACCGTATACCATGCCGCCTGAGTTAGGTATCACGTCTTCGCTACTTACAAGTGTGTGTACACCTACACCAGCAAAGTCACTTGCCATTTTGATAAATGATGGAGTGATAGAACGGTTTTTGAATTCTGCAGTTTCGGTAGGAAGTTTTGCAGTTTCATCATTTTTTTTACATGCTACAAATAATGTTGTTGTAGTCATTAAAAGAAGTAATGAATTAAAAATTTTGTTTGACATGAGTTTTGATTTAGATAGCAAAATTAGATACAGGAGTAACTACTCTTCGTTAATCTAAATGAACAAATCATTAACTCTTATTTTTTATTCCAGTACACTTTTAACTAATGTTTAATTTTTTAAATGCAATTAAAAATATTTACTTAAACATTTATGTGACTTTGATGCATAAAAAAAGGGCCCATTTTATATGGACCCTTTAAAAATTGTTATTTTCTAAAATTACTTAGGTAACACAACAGCATCCAGAACGTGGATTAAACCGTTTGTTGCAGTTAGGTCAGTAGCAACTACAGTTGATACACCACCTTTTTCGTCTGTTAAAATTACTTTACCTTCTTTGATAGAAGCAACTAGGTTGCCACCACTTACTGTTTTTAAAGTAACAGATCCACCACCATCTTTAATGGCTTTTACAACAGCGCCTGCATTAAAACTACCAGCTACAACGTGGTACGTTAAAATTTTTGCTAAGGTTGCTTTGTTTTCTGGTTTTAATAAAAACTCTACAGTACCTGTAGGTAATTTTGCAAATGCTGCATTTGTTGGTGCAAAAACGGTGAAAGGTCCTGCACTTTGAAGTGTAGCAACTAAGTCTGCAGCTTTAACAGCAGCAACTAAAGTTGAATGATCTTTTGATCCAACAGCGATGTCTACAATTGTAGACTGAGCGTTAACAGTGATGGTGCTAGCAACTATTACAACTAGGGCTAGAATTAAGTTTTTGATTTTCATTTTGTTATTTTTGTATTATAACGTTTGTTTGAACTAATTGTTCATTTACTTAAACAAATTAACATTAAGGTTACTTTGCGCATTAAAAAGATTACATTACAGAAGAAACTTACAATCTATGTTTAAAAAATTTACAAGCGGGGATATTCTATTATTACTCGCAGCACTTCTTTCTCTTGTTTTTTCAGAAATCATGTGGTTTACTGGTAATAAAGAACAAGCCCTTTTTGTTGGACTCTGGGTTCCTTCCATTTTATGTTTTGGTATTTTCCTTAAACTAACTAACAAAGAATGATATGATAGACATACTTCCATACTTTGCTGGATTAATTACCATTCTCTTTGGAGTGGGATGTTTTTTAATGCTTTCGAAGTATAAAAATATTAAGTAGTACAATG
>JBEITL010000130.1:0-4800 GCA_040374915.1 Sediminibacterium sp.
ATTAAAGATGCTTTAGATTTTGAAAGGGTGGCCAATAAATTATTTAGCAACGAAGCGGATAGAAAAAATATGGGGCAACTTGCTGGAGACTTTATACATGCACACAAAGGCGCTACTACAAAAATTGTAACCTACATTCAGAAAAAGCGTCTTTTAACGAGTTGATCGAAATGCTTAACCGTGACACTGTCTTCATTCCAACCTATTTTTAACTTTAGTTCGCGCTGAATCCAAAATTGCGCCTCCGGGTAAATTGAAAAACCATCAATCGTTTTAATACTGCGTTCATACATAATTTCATCACCTCTAAAAAGTTCTTGTACAAACAAAAAACGATCATTGATCCCAATGCCTTTTTTTAATTCTTTGATAGGCTCATTATTTAGAAGGGTTCCAATTTCAATTTGATTGGCGCGTAATTTTTCATTGAGCACAGGCATTGAATGAATCGACTCCATCAACTGATTAATTTCAGCAAATTCATTTTTCTTAGGCTGCAAGGCAAGGGTTGGAATTTCGGTAGCCGTATCAAACAACCAGCCACTATTCATTTCTGATATTGCCGGTCCTTTTGATGTTGCAACAAACGCTATTGGCTCCTGGCTTGCTGTCACTGTCGGAATTTCGACAGGCGCTTCTTTTAGCGTATCGTCGGGGATATCGAGGGGTAATTTAGCCTGAATGAGCTGTTCTGGCTTTTGGATTCTTGTACCACGGGGCATTACCACCGAAACCCCCATTTTACTAGGTTTTTCAGGTTCCAGCAACGGAGGATTAGCCGTTTCTAGTTCGGATAAAAGCATTTGAGTCGCCGCCGTTAGTTGTTCACTACTAGCGCCTTGATCAAAAAGATCTTTTAGTTTATGAATTAACGTACCAACTCTTTCCATTCTATGTAATACATTTGGGGTCTTAAATGGGACTGGTATCCGCTCCTATTTAACGTCTAATCTACAAATTTATTTGATACATGTTTATAGAACCTAACATAACTGGTGACAAAAGAGGCTGGATTGAGGTGATTTGCGGCAGTATGTTTAGCGGTAAAACCGAAGAACTCATTAGAAGGCTCAAGCGTGCAAAAATCGCCAACTTGAAAATTGAAATCTATAAACCCGCTTTGGATACCAGGTACAACGAATCAGAAGTGGTAAGCCACGATGCCAACAGCATCCCTTCTATTCCGGTAGACCATGCTCAATCTATATTATTACTAGCGGGAGATGTCGATGTGATAGGTATTGACGAAGCGCAATTTTTTGATGCAGAAATAACCATGGTTTGTGAAACCTTGGCCACCAGAGGCATTAGGGTAATTGTAGCTGGACTCGATATGGACTATTTAGGTAAACCCTTTGGTCAAATGCCTAATTTATTAGCTGTTGCCGATTACATTACAAAGCTCCATGCTATTTGCATGAAGTGCGGCAATATAGCACACGTGTCATTTAGAAAAACGGCCAACGAAAGCCAAGTATTACTCGGCGAAAAAGATACCTACGAACCTCGTTGTAGAAAATGTATGCATGAAAAATAAAAACGCCATACTTGCTTTATTACAAAAAGATTTTCTGCTTGAACTCAGACAGCAGTATACTTTGTATGGCATTATACTTTATGTAGTAACCACCATTTTTGTTGTTTATTTGTCGATGGGTCAACCCGAAGATCAAGTTTGGAATGGACTTTTTTGGGTGATACAATTATTTGTCTGCGTTAACGCCGTTGCGAAAAGTTTTTTGCAAGAAGGCAGTGGGCGTATGCTTTACTTCTACTCCATTACCAGTGCTCAAAATTTTGTACTCGCTAAACTTATTTTTAATCTAGTGCTTATGCTTGCCATGAGCTTGTTGAGCCTTGCGGTTTTCACACTCTTACTAGGCAATCCACTCACCCATGCGCTTGTATTTACCGGTATTGTATGCCTGGGCGGCATGAGCATAAGCTTGGTATTTACTTTTTTAGCAGCCATCGCAGCTAAAGCACAACAAAACGCTGCAATGATGGCTATCATGGGCTTTCCGCTCATCATACCACAGTTATTACTACTCATGAAAATTTCAGTAACAGGCTTTTCGTCTGTAATACAAAGTGGATTTATTCAAATGGTAGCGATGCTAGTTGGACTTGATATTTTAGTGGTTGCACTAGCCCTAATACTATTTCCATTTTTATGGAAAGATTAAGTTCGTATTTGTTACTTCATTAGAATCTTAAGTGCCTTACTGTTTGTCCTTTATTGATGAGTTGCTTTAAAGAATCGATGCCAATTTTTAAATGATTTTCTACAAAGGCACTCGTCACTTTTACATCACTCGCTTCTGTTTTTACACCCTCTGGAACCATAGGCTGATCACTCACTAACAAAAGTGCACCTGTAGGAATTTTATTGTAAAAACCAACCGTAAAAATAGTGGCCGTTTCCATATCAATGGCATACGCTCGAACACGTGTCAAATAATCTTTAAATACTTCGTCGTGTTCCCATACCCTTCTGTTGGTCGTATACACCGTGCCGGTCCAATAGTCAACCTTATAATCCCTAATGGTGGTAGAAATTGCTTTTTGCAAGGCAAAAGCTGGCATGGCTGGCACTTCTGGCGGGAAGTAATCATTGGAAGTACCTTCTCCTCTTATAGCCGCAATAGGTAAAATTAAATCACCTAAGTTATTTCGTTTTTTAAGACCACCACATTTTCCTAAAAATAATACTGCTTCTGGCTCAATAGCGGTTAATAAATCCATCACCGTAGCAGCACCCGGACTACCCATACCAAAGTTAATAATGGTTATGCCATTTGCAGTTGCACACTGCATTGGACGGTCTTTTCCAACCACTTCTACACCATTCCAAGTAGCAAACAAGTTAACGTAATTGCTAAAATTGGTAAGCAAAATATACTTTCCAAAATTTTGAAGCTGCTCCCCGGTATACCTTGGAAGCCAGTTATTTACAATTTCTTCTTTCGTTTTCATAGGTTGGCATTTTAACCCAGTGTGGGTATATTTGAAAAAAGTTAATTGGCTAAATTACAATAAAGCCATGATAATTCCATTCTTATGATTCAAGTAGAGTATCCAACATCTGCGCATCAAATAAAAAGCTTGGATCAAAAAGAGCAAATTTTTGATCCCTTTCGAAAAATTTGGGTACGACTAACCCCCGAAGAATGGGTACGTCAAAATTTTTTACAAGTACTGGTGCAAAATCAGCATGTGCCGGCCTCACTCATTGCCATTGAAAAAGAAATCAAGTGGGGCGAAACAAAAAAAAGGTTTGATATCCTTGTTTACAAAGACACAAAACCTTGGTTAATTGTTGAATGTAAAGAAATGAATGTTCCCCTTAGTGAGTCTGTGCTACAACAAGTGCTTCATTATAACAGCAAGTTGGAAACGGACTACATGATCATTACAAATGGAAATGACACTTTTGGTTTTGATATTAGAAATAATCAACCAACCGTATTGTCTTCGCTTCCAAACTTTGTTACCGATTAAGGGAAAATACCAAGCTCCGCATAAGACGTGCCTACCTTGTTGATGGCACATACATAGGCAGCGGTTCGCATATCAGGAATAGAAGGATTGTCTTTCCAGATTTGCATGATTTCGCGAGTTGCTGTAATCATGGTTTCTTCAAGTCCACTATGCACTAAATCTACTTCTTCAGGACCATGCATTATAAAACCACGCTCTGCAGCAGATACGGTCTTACCAGTCAATTCTTCTATTTGAGAAAGAATATGGGTATTTAAATTTTCGGTAAATCTTTTTTCCATCCTACCATAACGCACATGGCTTAAATTTTTAAGCCACTCAAAATAGGATACCGTAACACCACCTGCATTCAAATACATATCTGGTACTACAAGTGTCCCTTTAGCTGCAAAAATATCATCAGCTTCTGGTGTTAAAGGACCATTGGCAGCTTCCCCAATAATTTTCGCTTTCACTCTTGGCGCATTTTCACCATTGATTACATTTTCAAGTGCCGCAGGAATTAAAATATCACAGGCAAGTTCTAAAGCATCTGTGCTTTTAGTAATATTGGTAGCACCTGGAAAATTTAAAATAGAACCTGTTTTTTTACGGTGCTGAAAAACGTCTTCTTCGTTTAATCCATCTGCATTAAAAATAGCACCTTCAAATTCTGCAATTGCAATTACTTTAGATCCATGTTCTCTAAAAAATTTCGCACTATGATAACCAACGTTTCCTAATCCTTGCACAACAATAGTTTTACCAGCTACACCCACCGTTAGTCCGCGCTTTTCCATTTCTTCTTTCATATTGCACACTTCACGGATACCAAAGAAAACACCAAGGCCAGTTGCTTCTTTTCTGCCCCTAACACCACCTTGTGTAATAGGTTTACCCGTTACACAACCAGCAGCATCAATTTCGCCTGGTTTTAAAGAAGCATAAGTATCAACAATCCATGCCATTTCGCGTTCGCCGGTACCGTAATCAGGTGCAGGAACATCGATGCCAGGACCAATAAAATTCTTTTTGACAAGTTCGGCAGTGTATCTACGTGTAATTTTCTCTAACTCGTAAACAGAATGTTCGCGGGGATTAATTTTAATACCTCCCTTGCCGCCTCCAAATGGCACATTCACAATAGCACACTTATAAGTCATAAGTGAAGCAAGCGCCATTACTTCATCTTGGTTAACTTCTTCACTAAAACGAATCCCTCCTTTACATGGAGATTTGTGTTGTGAGTGTTGCACACGATAGGCTTCAATTACTTCGATGCGACCATCATCCATCTTTACTGGGAACCGCATGCTGTAC
>JBEITL010000037.1:0-9185 GCA_040374915.1 Sediminibacterium sp.
CACCAATAAAATGGGTATCACCAATATGCGACACTTTAGATTCCAATTCTTTTTTAATACCAACAAGTGCTAGTGCCTCATAAGATTCAATGCGCTTTTTTAACAACTGCAAATCGGCAACCATTTGTTGTACTGCTTTAACAGGCTCCTTGGTATTTTTTACAAGCTCTTTAATGGTTTCTAGCTCTGCGATTGCTTCGTTAACCTGTGTTGTAGCACCTTCGCCGCAAACAGCTTCAATACGTCTTACGCCTGCTGCTACTGCAGATTCACTTCTTAATTTAAATAAACCAAGGGCTCCTGTTGCGCCAACATGCGTGCCACCACATAGTTCAATAGAATAATTTGAATCCATGATAACAACTCTTACGGTATCACCATACTTTTCGCCAAATAAAGCCATAGCACCTAGCGCTACTGCTTCATCTTTTGTCATCTCTTTGATGACTACAGGAATATTAGCTCTAATTTTTTCATTGATGATATCTTCGATTTGTTGTAATTCCTCGTTACTCACTTTTGCAAAATGCGAAAAGTCAAAACGAAGTTGCGCAGCATTTACAAGGCTACCTTTTTGGGCCACATGAGTGCCCAATACCTGTCTTAAAGCGGCATGTAAGAGGTGTGTTGCACTATGATGTGCGCAAATACTTTTTCGAATAGCTGTATTTACTTTGGCTACTACTGATCCTTCCAAACTAGTTGGAATCTCGGTTGTAAAATGAATGATTAGGTTATTCTCTTTTTTAGTATCAATCACTTCAATGCTTGAGTCATTAAATTCAAGTACACCTGTATCACCCACCTGTCCGCCACTTTCGGCATAGAAAGGGGTGGTCTCTAAAACAAGTTGAAATCCTGTCGTTCCTTTAGCAGTTACTTTTCTATATTTTGTAACCTTGGTTGTTTCTTTGGTGCTTGTATAACCAGTAAATGTTTGGGAATTACTTTCATTAACAATGATCCAATCAGCAGCATCTATGGCAGTGGCAGCTCTACTTCTATTTTTTTGCTGCTGCATTTCTGCTTCAAATCCATTTTCGTCTACAGCTAAATCATTTTCTTGTGCGATAAGTCTGGTAAGGTCTATCGGAAAACCGTAGGTGTCAAAAAGTTCAAAAGCGGATTTGCCTTCAATGGTTTTACGATTAGAAGCTTTCATTAATTCATCCATTCTTTTAAGTCCTTTATCAAGGGTTCTTAAAAAGGAATCTTCTTCTTCTTTCACTACTTTAGTTACAAAAGCTTCTTGTGCATGTAATTCAGGAAACACTTCTGCAAACTGAGTAGCAAGTATTGGAACGAGTTGAAAAAGTAAAGGTTGTTTGTAATCGAGATAGGTATAATAATAACGAACGGCTCTTCGTAAAATACGTCTAATCACATAGCCAGCACCAGTATTAGATGGTAGTTGACCATCAGCAATGGTAAATGATATGGCTCTAATATGATCTGCTAATACTCTAAACGCCACCGCTTCTTTACTATCAGATCTATCATATATTTTTCCGGTAATAGAAGCTACTGCATTAATTGTACCACTAAATACATCGGTATCATAATTGCTTTGCTTGCCTTGTAGCACGCGCACCAAACGTTCAAATCCCATACCCGTATCAACGTGTTTTGCAGGAAGTGGTTCGAGGGTTCCGTCTTTTAAACGGTTGTATTGCATGAATACATTGTTCCAAATTTCAATTACTTGCGGATGATCATTATTCACTAAGTCTCTACCAGGAATTAATTTTCTTTCTTCATCGGATCTACAGTCTACATGAATTTCAGAACATGGACCGCAAGGACCGGTTTCACCCATCTCCCAAAAATTATCTTTTTTATTTCCAAAAATAATTTTGTCTTCAGGTACTAATCTCTTCCATGCTTCGAATGCAATAGTAGACATTGGTATACCTTCTGATTCGTCACCTTTAAAAACAGAAACATATAAGCGGTCTTTATCAATTTTATAGACCTCGGTGAGTAATTCCCAACTCCATGCAATAGCCTCATCTTTAAAATAATCTCCAAAGCTCCAGTTGCCTAACATTTCAAACATGGTATGGTGGTAGGTATCTACACCCACTTCTTCGAGATCATTGTGTTTACCACTTACGCGCAAACATTTTTGGGTATCTACAATCCGTTTGTGTTCAGGCTTTTTATTTCCTAAAAAATAGTCTTTAAACTGGTTCATGCCAGCGTTGGTAAAAAGGAGGGTAGGGTCATTTTTTACCACAATAGGGGCAGAAGGAACAATATGGTGTTTTTTCGAAGCAAAAAAGGCTAGAAATTCTTTTCTTATCTCGGCACTCGTCATCATAAAAGGATACAAATTTAAATATGCTAATTTTAATGGATAGGCTACTATCTTTGTTCTATATTTTTATAGCCTCAAAGGTAAGGAATTGAGCCTTTAGCTACTGATACCAACGCCCCTATGCGCAAAATAAAATATTACTATAATACCCATACCCTCCGGTTTGAAAAGCTGGAAAAGCCACTTCGAGTTCGGCTTCTACAAGTATTTGGCTTTATAGCGGCATCTATGGTTACAGGGGTTGTTATTTTTGCCATTGCTTTTCAATATATTGATTCGCCAAAAGAAAAGATTCTACGTCAGCAAAACGATGACCTGAAAGAGGGGTATGCTGTTATTGAAGAGCGCCTTAAGCAACTCGAATTAAAAATGGGCGAAATTACCAATCGGGACAATACCGTTTACCGTTCTATTTTTGAAGCAGATCCTGTTGCAGATAGTGCGCGCATTAAGGACATGGAACAGAAAAAAGAGGTTCAACTCGTTCAGCGCATGGGCTCATCTGAGCTAGTGCATGCTATTGTTGATCAACTTAATAGTTTGTCCCTTCGAATGGCTTATCAAAACAAATCTTTCAGTGATCTTATTGATATGGTTAATAATAAGACCAAATTATTGGCTGCAATTCCTGCGATTCAGCCTATTAATAATAAGCAATTGTCTCGTATTGCGTCTGGCTTTGGCTATCGGATCGACCCTATTTATAAAACTAGAAAGGCGCATTTAGGTCTCGATTTTGCTTCTCCAAGTGGAACTCCAATTTATGCAACTGCAGATGGTATTATTAAATTTGCTGGATTTTCTGCAAATGGATATGGCAATCATGTTATCATTAATCATGGCTTTGGTTATGAAACTTTATATGGGCATATGGTTAGGGTTAGTGCAGCACAAGGACAGCAAGTAAAGCGGGGCCAAGTTATTGGATATGTAGGAAGTACTGGAAAAAGTACGGGTCCGCATTTACATTATGAAGTGCATAAATCTGGCGTGCAAGTAGACCCTATTAACTTCTTTTACAATGATTTAACGCCTGCACAATTTGACAGGCTCTTAAAAATGGCTGCTGCCAATAACCAAAGTTTAGATTAACTCATATGGAACCAGGTGTACGCAAATATTTAATCCGTATTGTCAATACCATTTCCATGTTTTTATTGTGGATGGCCGTTAATTCATGCGCTGGTATTATGTATGGCGCTGCTTATTGGGAAAGTAGCTTTACCACAGCCAATCTTATTTTTTACACTTGGCTAATTGCCAGTACTGGCTTGCTTTTCTGGTACTTGTACAATAAATGGAAAGATCCTATCGATTACAACGAAGTATAATTATTTATCCTTACTATCTAAAATAACGGGCGTATTTCCTTTGCCCATTACAATGACTTTTGAATTAGGTGAAGTGATTAATCCTTTCATCATTTGAATTTGTTCGTATTGTAATTGCTTGTCGTTGAGTCCAGTACTAATAATACGTTGATAGTCTGCAATACCTTGTGCTTCTACACGCTTACGCTCTGCTTCTTGTTTTTCTTTTTGAAGCACGAACTCCATTTTTTGTGCATCTTGTTCTGCTTTTATTTTTTCCTCGATTGAAGTTTTAACGTTGTTAGGTAGTGTGATATTTCTGAGTAATAATTGCTCTAATATCAAACCTCTTTTTTTGAAATCCGCCTCGATACTGCTAAATATTCTATTCTGAAATTGATCCCGCTTGGTAGAGTATAAGTCAATGGCAGTAAAGTATACAGCGTTATCCCTAATTTTTGTTCTAGTAAGGGGTCTTACAATTTTGTCTTTATAATCCAGACCAGTTTCTTTGATTAACCTTGGTGCTTCTGTGCCCACAACGCGGTATAAAACGGTTAAGTCGATGGTTACTTCTAGACCGTCCGCGGTAAGCACTCGAATGGCGTCATCCCCTTCTTTTTCACCTTCATTATGAACGCCACTCATGGTATAATTGAGTGTTTTAATATCTACATTATAAACATTTACAAGCGGGTTAACAAAACTTAATCCACTGGTAAGTACTTCGTTAGAAACTTTACCAAATAAACTTGTAACGCCAATTTGTCCAGCATCTATTTGTTTGACACAAGCATTAAGTGCACCAATAATAATTAGTACAATACCAAAAGCTCTAATGCCCTTACCTAGTTTATTGAATTCTTCTTTTTGTTTTAGGATCAACATGCCTGCTACAAGTATGATGATGCCAATAATAATAATTGCCATGGTGTAATTTTATTTTTTATTTAGCTGCTATGGTCTTGAATTACAAACCATTTGCCTTTTATTTTTTCAAGTAATAATGTAAAGTAGCCGCTTACATCTCCCTTGCTTCTTTTCAATTCCCATTTTCCTAAAACACGGTAATGCTTTTTTTGGATTGGCGATAACGAAAGCAATGTAAACGTAAGCTTGCCCATTGATGCGGTATCCGGGTAGCCTTTTTTATAATTGTTGAGTGTGTTGTTAAACCCATAGGTAGGGCCCGATTTGCCTACAAAGAGTAAGGAGTCGGAAGGGAGATAACCTTCCATAAACTTTACTAAATCTCCGTTATTCCAAGCCTTGGTTTGCGCTGCAAGTAAAGCCCTAATCGCTGTTTCATCAGATAAGTTAGCAGCTGTTTTAGCTTGTCCAAAAGTTTGAAATGTAAATGCTGAAACAAGTAAAAACAAAGTAAAAAAGCGGGAAAGCATATTGCTTTAATTTTACACTAAGCTACTACTTCTTATTGGTTTTGTAAGATAAATTAGGGGTTGTAACTTGCCGTATGTCGTACAAAAAACATTTGCAAAAGGATAAGCGGTTGGCAGTCATTTTAAAAGGCGAAACGTATGCATTAACGCTTCAAAAAAATATTCCATTAAGGCTAATGGGGAGTATTATTAGTCAGCAATTGAGTACAAAAGTGGCAGCCATTATTTTTGATCGTTTTGTAGCCTTGTATCCGGCTAAAAAGCCTACCCTACTAAAAGTGTTGGATACGCCAGTAGAGACCCTTAGGGGCATTGGTATCAGTTATGCAAAAATCAATTACATCTATGCGGTGGCAAATTTTTGTCTTGAACATAAAATTACAGATAAAAAATTGCAGGGGCTTTCAAACCAAGAAATCATTGAATTGCTCACTCAAATAAAAGGGGTGGGCCAATGGACGGTAGAAATGCTTTTGATGTTTTCACTTGGTCGAGAAGATGTATTTGCTGTTGATGATTTAGGCATTCAGCAGGCCATGATAAAGCTCTATCATTTAGACCCCACCCATAAAAAGCAATTGAAAATAGATATGTTAGAAAGGTCAAAAGCGTGGAGCCCTTACCGGACCTATGCTTGTTTGCATCTTTGGCGCTGGAAAGACAATCCATAGAATGGGGCATTAAACTTTTGTTCAATACGGGAGTCCAAGTGTTTACCTTTATATTATGGCCTTACACCTAGATGATACCAGTTTACTCGCCCAGTTTCAGCATCCTTCTACTAAAGAAAAGGGGTACACCGGTATTGTAAAAAAGTACCAAGAGAAGCTTTATTGGCATATCAGACGTATGCTTGTAGACCATGAGGATACCAATGATGTGTTACAGCAGGTACTTATTAAAATATGGAACGGGCTAGAAAATTTTAGAGAGGATAGTAAATTATTTACCTGGATGTACCGGATTGCCACCAATGAAACCCTCACATTTATTGAAAAGCAAAAAAAGAGAGCCACTGTTTCTTTAGATCAAGATGGAGATGGATTTCAGGATAAAATAAAGGCAGATTCTAATTTTAATGAAAATCAATTGATTTGGAAACTACAATTGGCCATCAAGAGCCTTCCTGAAAAACAACAGCTGGTTTTTAATTTACGCTACTATGATGAAATGCCTTATCATCAAATGAGTGAGTTGTTAGAAACATCGGAAGGTGCTTTAAAAGCGAGTTATCATTTAGCTGCAAAAAAAATAGAAGAAATTATAAAAAATAATTAAACCCTTTTCAAAAGCGAAAGTCTATTATTTACCCATGCATCAAAACACTGACATACAAAATGAATTAGAAACGATAAGTCCATTTTGGCAAACATTACTTGCTACGATGCCTTATCAAGTGCCTGCTCAATATTTTGAGGAGCTGCATGGTATTGTTAGAGCAAGTATCGAAAAAGAAGCGGTTTATGCTGAGTTAGCCTCTATCGCGCCACTTTTAAATACGATTCCAAAAACAAATGTGTATCAGCAGCCGGAAGTAGTACCACAAAAATCTTTGCCTTTATTTCGTTTTGTAAAATGGGCTGTAGCTGCCGTGATTATTGGTGTTATGGCGATTAGCGCTTTTTTATACAATAACAAAGTTGAGCAATTTGATTACGCGGCTTATAGTACAATGGATCATAATCAACTATTACAAACAATGAGTGACTCTACACTTTTATCATACATAGATGCACACGAAACACTCATTACAACACCTGATATTTCTATTCCGGAATATGATTTAGAAACGAGCACCTCATTAATTGAACAAAGTTCAGATCAAGCACTTGTAGAATATATAGAGTTAAGCAATTAATTAAAAATTAAAAATAGTAATTATGAAAAAGATCGTTTTATCTTTCTTATTTTCTTTCTTTGTTGTAGCCATAACTTTGGCACAGCCACCAGAAAGACCGATGGGTCCTCGCGGTAAAGGCCCAAGACCAAGCAAAGAAAATGTAGAAGCTTTAAAAGTGGCTTTTATAACCAAGCATTTGAATTTAAATGCAGAAGAAGCACAAAAATTTTGGCCTGCCTACAATGCTTGTTTCGAAGAATTAAAAAAAGCACGTCAAGAAAAGAAAGACGACGTTTTAGCTTTTGAAGAAGCGGCGCTCAACATCAGAAAGAAATATAAAAACGACTTTAAAAAAGCATTGGGTTCTGATGATCGTGTAAACAAAGCAATGGGCGCAGACCGTGCATTTATGAGCATGATCAAAGATGAGCTTCAGCATAGAAGAGGTGAGCAAGGTCCTCAAAATAATAATAAGGGTGGTAAAAAGGGTGGCAAGAACAAAAAGGGAGGAACACCACCACCTCCACCAGGTCAAGAACCAAGTATTTAATTCGCCGCCCAAATGGGGGTTTTAATATCATGGCAAAACAAGAAGGTCCAGCCTTCTTGTTTTGCTTTTTCTAGCCATGCGTGCCGTAATTCCATACATTTTTTCCCATCATAATCGTACTTAGCTACAAACCTGCTTTTCATTTGCTGTAGTTGAGGTGCGTCGTCTCCGCCAAAAAATACCGTTTGATTGTCTTCAGTGATCCAAAACACCTGATGAAACTTGGAGTGGGCTCCCGTTACTTGGAATTTAATTCCGCCATCAATTTCGCCTTCATCACTATCTAGCCAAACAACTTTACTAAAATCCTGTAGCGGTAAAATATCTGAAGGAATATAAGAAGCCGATCCAATACCCGTGGCAAATTCAAATTCCCGTTTTTGAATATAATACGTAGCGTATGGGAAACTGATGTAGCGGGCAGTATTGTCGATATTACTAAATGTAGTTCCACCTGCATGGTCTTTGTGCAAATGGCTTATAAGTACTTTGGTAATAGAGGCAGGCTTGATACCTGCTTTTTCTAGGTTTTCATGAATTTGTAATTCCCCATTTGTACCTGCATACCCGAGTCCGGTGTCAATTAAAATAACATCTTTACTGGTAATTATAACAAAGGGTTGAATTTCTACTAGTATGCTTCCAGGAGGTCTGCTTTGAAGAATTTCGCTACTTGTATCAAATGGTACAAATACTTTGGATTTATCAATGGTAAAGCTGCCCTCGGATAATGGTATGATTTGCATGAAATACAGTGTTGGCCTAACGAAGCACCATTTGTCTATCGGCGTCTAGTCTAAGCATGATAAATATAAGTACCGTGAATGTTAGTAACGAAGATCCACCATAACTAATGAGCGGAAGGGTAATTCCTACAATTGGGAAAAGCCCAATGGTCATACTAACATTTACGGCAATATGAAAAAACAAGATACTAGCAACACAGTAGGCGTATACCCGGCTAAAAGTACTTCGTTGTCTTTCGGCGATTCGAATAATTCTAAATAAGAAAAAGAAATACAATCCTAAAAAAATTGCACAACCCACAAATCCAAAGGCTTCACCTAATGATGTAAAAATAAAATCTGTGTCTTGCTCTGGCACATACTTACCTCTTGTTTGTGTTCCTTTTAAAAAGCCTCTTCCAAAAAATCCGCCTGAACCAATCGCAATTTTACTTTGCCTTACATTATAATCATCAGGCTTGCGTGCAGCTTTTCCAGTTGTTTTTTCGTTGGATTTTTTATTTAAGCTACAATCATAATCTTTGCCCACCATGCTATATATTCTAGTACTCTGGTAACACTCTAGCACGTTATTGAAAACATAGGGCACTACGAAGCGCTGTACGCCCACACATAAAATCCAGATGGCTAAAATAGCTGTAATGGTAACGAGCTTTTGCTTTTTTCTAACTTGCCTATATGCTAAAAAAATAATCAGTCCTGCTAAAATTGTAAGCGTAATAGTCAAAGCGTCTCTTTCTACTATCAGTGTTGCAAGTGAAAGTATGCCAAAGCAAGATCCTATAATTAAAAACTGTGCTGGTAGACCTTCACGGAACATGGCAATTAATAAACTTAGGTATACAAGCGCTAAACCAAGTTCATGTTGCAAGATTGAAAGCGCTGCTGGTGTTAGTGCAATTATGCCTGCAATTAGTTGTGATTTTAAGTTTGAAAAATCAACTTCTTGACGCGATATAAATTTTGCTAATGCAAGTGATGTGAATATTTTACAAAGTTCGGCAGGCTGTAAATTAAAACCA
>JBEITL010000113.1:0-5149 GCA_040374915.1 Sediminibacterium sp.
GCAAAATGAATGAGGTGCTCATCTGTAGTGTTCCAGTCACTATCAATCGTAATCACCACCGGATTGTTGATTTGCTTTTCTTGAAGTGCCATAAACATGCGGCGCATAGCAGGCATTGCATTTTTATGCTTACTACTAAGGCATAATATGGCAGTTGGATCATTTGCAACAACATCGAGGTGTGTAAAATCATTGATAGATGTTTCGTCACTAAAACAATCCATCATAACAAAATTTTGTTTTGGATGCTTTGCTGTTTCAGCAGCGTAACCGGCTATATCAAATATGGGTATATACTTATCGGAAGTGCTTTGTGCTGCCCAAGTGGCAGGATATACAATCACTTTTAAAGTGCCTGGTATTTCAAAATGTATGAGCTGATGGCCTGTAAAAATATAATCGGCTGCTTGATCACCTATATTCCACTTATCGGTAACGGCATCGTATGTATAACCAATAGATGTTAAATGTGCTGGTTCAATTTTTTCAATCTTGCTAAAATCTGCAATAACAATAGGTACTTGTGACGCGCCTACATTAGAAACCGCTACACTAGATCTACGCTTGTATACAAAAGGATCATAGGTAAGTTTTTGAACCGGCGGTATCACGCCTGCAATCGTATTATTGATATCGGAATTTGTGGGATGTGTATACCTTTTTACAAGATCTCTACATACTGGAATTTCAAATTCAGGATCTTCTGTTAAACTTACACGAACGGTATCGCCAATGCCATCTTCCAATAAGGTACCAATACCTGCAGCACTTTTTACACGTCCATCCTCACCATCACCCGCTTCTGTTACACCTAAATGTAGCGGATAACATTCATTGAATTCAAGTTGCATTTGTTGAACCAGTAAACGGTAAGCCTGTACCATTACCTGCGGATTACTGGCCTTCATGCTAAGCACAATGTTATGATAATCATTGGCCCTTGCTACACGTAAAAATTCCATGGCACTTTCAACCATACCCATGGGCGTGTCACCATATCTACTCATGATACGATCACTGAGTGAACCATGATTCGTCCCAATGCGCATCGCGGTTCCGTGCTCCTTACAAATAAGTACAAGTGGTGTAAATCTTTCAGTAATTCTTTCTATCTCTTCGGCATAATCCTGATCAGAATATTCGATCAGTTCAAATTTTTTCTTATCCACATAATTACCTGGATTGATCCGCACTTTTTCTACAATACGCGCAGCAATTTCTGCAGCGTTGGGTGTGAAATGAATATCAGCAACAATAGGTGTATCGTAACCTCTTGCACGCAATTCATTTTTTATATTCAGTAAATTTTCTGCTTCTTTTTTACTCGGCGCCGTAATACGTACAAGTTCTGCACCCGCTTCGATACACCTGATGGTTTGCTCAACAGTAGCTGCGGTATCGAGTGTATCGGTGGTGGTCATGGTTTGAACACGTATAGGATGACCATTTCCAATTTTGAGTTGACCAATGGTCACTTCTCTAGTTTTAAGACGACTTATTTGTGTTAAAGATGGGCAGTAATATTGCATCATAAAACGTATTGTAGTAGGGTTAACGTTTACCTTCAAAAAAACCTTGCGATTTTAATATTTTATTAAGCACCGACATGCTCACATTTTTTATATCGCTACTTGCAGCCCCTTCTGTTTGTAATACAAAAAAGTAAGGGTGCTTGTTTTCTTCAATCCAACCAACAATCCATGCAAACGCTTTACCATTTTGCTTATAACTTAAGCCACTCTTATAACTTAATTTATAGTTGGTGTTAGCTGTCTGAAGCATTAACATTTTAACCATTTCTTGGCTTCGCTTTTGAAAAGGTAATTGACCAAAATATAATTTTTTTACAAGCCCCATCTGTTCGTCGGGGGTAATCACCAACTTGTTGTTATGCCAAAAAGAATCGACAGCAGATCCCATATTTTTAGTTCCATATTGCAAGCTATCTAACCAGTGTTGCATTGTGTCTTTCCCGATCCTTCTAGCCACTTCCATAAAGTAAGGCGTTGAAGTTTGTTTAAAGGCGCTATCCATTCGAATAGGACCAGTGCTATCTATAGAAAGCACCATTTTTTCATCGACAATTCTTCCAGTTTCAATACCGACAAGCGCATTTACAATTTCAAAAGTGGATGCAGGCGCATAGCTAGAATCTTTAAACTGCGCTAGATTATAAATATAAAACTCGCCAGAACCATTATCAAAAAGACCAAAAGAACCTGTTGTTTGAGTCTCATCAAAATATTTTTTATAATCATCTTGAATGGTAACATTATTGGGAGAGCAAGCTTGTAAGGCGAATAACATTACAACCAAAAAAATGGAACCAGCACCAACACTATTCTTATATAAATTCATGGATCTATTTTATGAAAGAAAATTAATCTTTTTCGATACTAATTAATTCCACATCGAAAACAAGTAGTGACCCTGGACCAATCGAAGCACTTGGTGAACTATCGCCATACGCTAAATCAGAAGGCACATATAATTTCCACTTGCTGCCTACTGTCATAAGTTGCAAAGCCTCTTGCCATCCTTTAATCACACCGTTAACTGGAAACACAACTGGTTCGCCACGATCCATGGAACTATCAAAAATACTACCATCTAATAATGTACCGTGGTAATGACATTTTACTTTGTCTGTGAGTGTAGGCTTGGTTGCATCGGTTCCCGCTTTTACAACTTCATATTGTAGTCCAGAAGGGAGGGTAACAACGCCAGGCTTTTTTGCATTAGCAGCTAAAAAATCAATGCCTGCTTTTTTAGCACCCGCCGACTTTTTTTCGTTTGCTTTTTGGACAAATTCACCAATACACTTATCTAATACTGCTTCTGGTAGTGCAGATGCTTTACCACTAAACACATCACCAATAGCGCGGTATAAATTAGGTAAGTTAATCGCATCAAAACCTTGGGCTTTCAAATTTTGTCCAATACGAACACCAAGCGCATAACCAGCACTATCGGCACTATTTTTAAATGCCCCCATTGGCTTAACTGCAATTGTAGGCTTTACTGCTGTTTTTGGCGCAACTTTTGGCGCAGTTACTGCTTTTTTAACTTGTGCATTGGCACCAAAAGAAGCGAGTAATAAACAAATAAAAAGACGTTTCATGTATTGTTTTTTAAGTATCAAATGTAAATAAATAATTAGTCATTTAAAAGGGCAGTCACTGCATTACTTGCAACAGCAAAATTAAAGCCAGCAAGCACTTCTTGCATCATTTTTTCAATTTTATCATTACACAAATTACCCATACTTCCCTCATGGGTATGGTTTAAACTGGTACTGTACTGAAAATTCCCATTTTCGATAGCCATACCCACTTGTTTGTAGGCATCTCTAAATGGAACCCCTTTTATAACGAGCTTATTCACTTCTTCCACGCTAAACGCATATTTATACTTTTCGTCTAACAAAATGGTTTCTTTTACCTGAATAGACTCAAACATGAGTTGTGCCATTGCCAGACAATCATGTAAAGTTTTAAAAGCAGGAAACAAATGCTCTTTGAGTAATTGCAAGTCGCGGTGATAACCAGAAGGTAAATTAGTGGTCATAAGCATCACTTCATTAGGTAATGCTTTTATACGGTTGCAATGCGAACGAATCAGTTCAAATACATCCGGATTTTTTTTGTGCGGCATGATACTTGATCCCGTTGTAAGCTCTGCGGGAAATGCAATAAAGTCAAAGTTTTGGTTTAAATAAAGGCAGGCATCCATACTCATTTTTGCAAGTGTATCTGCAATATTTGCAAGTGCCATAGCAGTGATACGCTCAGCTTTACCTCTTCCCATTTGAGCATATACCACATTGTAATTTAAATTTTCAAAACCTAGCAAAACCGTAGTTACACTTCTGCTAATAGGGAAAGAAGATCCATAACCTGCGGCAGAACCAAGTGGGTTTTTATTGACTACTTTATACGCACTTTGTAAGGTAATTAAATCGTCTACTAAACTTTCGGCGTAAGCACCAAACCAGAGTCCAAATGAAGATGGCATAGCAAGTTGTAAATGCGTATAGCCTGGTAGCAAGTGGTTTTTATATTTTTCGCTTTGTGCTTGGAGTAATGTAAATAATGATTGCACGCTTCCAACAAGTTCCATAATTTCATGACGCAGGTATAATTTTAAATCCACTAACACTTGATCATTTCTACTTCTAGCGCTATGGATTTTTTTACCGGCATCGCCAAGCTGCTCTGTTAATAAGAGTTCTACATAAGAATGAATATCTTCTACACCTGCTGGTAATTCAAAGCCTGGCACTATTACCTGCTTGTAAATATTTTTTAATGCAGCGTCAATTAACTGCGCTTCTGATGATTCTAATAAACCAACCTGCGCAAGCATACGCACATGTGCCAAAGAGCCTAACACATCAAAGGGCGCGAGCATAGCGTCAAATGCCAGATCGTTTCCAACTGTAAAATTTTCTACTGCTGCTGCTACATTTGTATTTTTTTGCCAAAGTTTCATCGTTCCTGTTTTTATGCAGTTATTATTTAAGAAGTAACACCTGATCTAACAATTCAATATATTTTTGTATGCCTATTTCAATTTCTTCAACAAACACAAATTCATCTGCGCTATGACTTCGTGCAGATTCACCAGGACCCATTTTTAAAGCCGGAAATGAAACAAGTGCTTTATCTGATGTTGTAGGCGAGCCATAAGGCTTACTACCAATGGCTATCCCTGCTTTAACAAGCGGATGATCTAATGCAATCGCCGAAGATTGTAAACGCGTACTTCTTGGCGTTACAGTTACCGCTGCATTATTTATTTGTACGTGAAGCTCGGCTATAATTTGTTCAAATGTATAACACTCATTCACACGCACATCTACAACCAGCTTACAATCGGGTGGTACAATATTATGCGCTTTATTGGTTGTTTCAATAACGGTTATCGTTTGACTTACCGGACCTAATAATTCTGAAACTTTTGAAAACCTGAAATTTTTAAAAACGTCGATAACAGGTAGCGCATTATAAATTGCATTTTGCCCTTCGCCTCTAGCTGCATGCCCTGCAATGCCTGGTACCACAACGTCTAATACCATTAAGCCACGCTCTGCTACAGCTAATTGCATAGCAGTTGGTTCGCCAATAATAGCACAATGAATAGCTGGCAA
>JBEITL010000087.1:0-5829 GCA_040374915.1 Sediminibacterium sp.
GCATAATAACTTCCTAAAGTACCAAGCCTTCCTTTTATACTTATGGGCGTAATGGGCATGAACCATAAAACCGTAACGCCCATATCAGCGAGTCTTGGAAGATGCAAGGCAAATGAAGCCAATGTCCCCTCTTTGGTATACTGTCTTACATTCACCTCGTAAATATTTGCACGTAGCGCCCAATCAATAGTTTTAAATGGCATGCGTTCTAAATTTAGAAAACAAAATAGACAAAAGGAATACGAACACAGCGCCAATTACATTGAGCCATAAAAATCCAATACCAACAATATCATACTTATCTAAACAAAAGCAAACAATAACAAATATCTCTCCTACAATAGCAGCCCAAAACACTGCAGTGCCCCCTACTTTTTTAGCATAAAATGCCACTAAAAAAATGCCTAAAATAACGCCATAAAACAAAGAGCCAAGTACATTAACGGCCTCTATCAAGCTCCCCATACCAGTCGCAAACTGCGCCGTTAAAATACAAAACACCCCCCAACCCAATGTATACCATTTAGATGTTTTATAGTCTGTGGCAGATTGCGCAAGCGTGGAACCATCAATTGATTTTGAACGGTACCGCAAATGAAAATCGATAACGGTACATGAAGCAAGTGCATTAAGCGCTGCAGCAATTGAACCCCAAGCGGCTAGAAATATAACCGCTATTAATAAGCCCACAAGACCTACGGGTAAATAGTCCACCACAAAACGTAAAAAAATATAGTTGGTATCATTAACGTCGGCCCCTGGTACAGCCGTTGCAATTACATTTTTATAGTTTTTTTGTAACGCAGATAATGAAACAGCGCCTTGTTGAATTTTATTTTCGAGTGCAGTATCTGCAATATTAGATTGCACAAGTGCTCTATTCAATTCCAACTGCTTTGCCTGCGCTACCTTAAACTGATCTTGAATGGCAGCCAATGAATCTTTATAAGGCGTAGACCAGGCTTTGGTTTCAACTGTTTTATTGAAAAATATGGGAGACTCCTTAAACTGATAAAATGTAAACAATAAAACACCAAGTAGTAATATTAAAAACTGCATCGGAATTTTAACAATGCCATTTAACAAGAGTCCTAATTTACTTTCACGATCATTTTTTGCTGTGATATACCGGCCCACTTGTGACTGGTCGGTGCCAAAATAAGAGAGCGCTAAAAAAAAGCCGCCAATGGTTCCACTAATAATATTATAACGGTCTTTAAAATCAAATCCGCTACCCGTACTGCCTGTTGTAATCACATTTAATTTACCAGATACTTCGCCCACTTTTAATGCATCCGAAAATCCGAGGCCACCCGGTAGCAAATGCACCAAATAATAACCCGATACCACCATTCCAATAAATATGATAACAAACTGAAGTTGCTGGGTATAAGCAACGGCTTTGGATCCGCCACTTACCGTGTACAAGGTAAGCATCCCGCCCATTGCAATATTGGTCCAATAAATATCCCATCCTAATAGCGAGGATAAAATAATAGAAGGCGCATAAATACTAATACCAGTAGAAAGTCCACGAGATAATAAAAACAAAAACGATGTAAAAGTTCTGGTTTTTAAATCGAAGCGCTGTTCTAGATATTCGTAAGCAGTAAAAATTTTTAATTTACTAAACACGGGCACAAACCATACTACAATTACAATCATTGCAAGTGGTAAGCCAAAATAATATTGTACAAAACGCATACCATCGGTATAGGCCTGACCTGGTGCAGACAAAAATGTAATAGCACTTGCCTGTGTACCCATAATACCTAATAATACCAAATACCATGGCATAGAACGGTTACTTAAAAAGTAGCCTTCCAAATTTTTTGTAGCATTACTTTTATACAAACCATAAGAAATAATAAGTATAAACGTAACCACCAAAACAACCCAATCGATAAATGACATATGCTAATGTTTTGGAAGTGCAATTAAGTTCGCTAGTAATTTATATGATCCAGCAACACCTGCTGGTAATTGTCTAAATAATGCCAAACTAACATATGAAAAATTTCCTTTACCATACGCACAAGTAAGTAATGAACCACTAGAGGGCTGTTCGTTTTTATCATGCATTGATAATGGCGCCTGATAACGGGCGTCTATAGCAGTTGCCTGATACGTACTTCGCTCCTGAATCCATCCTTCAAAATCACGGGCTGTAATTTGATTGGGTGATTGCAAAGCAGGATGTGTAGGAATCGAAAATACCACTTCTGCGTTTTCTTCAGTGACCCTTGATCCGCCACTAATGGTAAACGGATAAGGTGCCATTGGAGGCGTTAAACCATTAGTACCTGCCCTATTATACTGTACAATTAAATTACCTCCATTTTGAACATATTGTAAGAGTGTTTGATAGCCATCTTTTAGAAATGCATTTACATTATAAGCTCTAACACCGGTAACAATCGCATCAAATCCAGCCAGGTATTGTAGTGTACAATTAGCTGCTGTAATTTTTTCTACACGGTATCCAAGTTGTACGAGCGCCTCTTCGGTGAAATCGCCAGAACCCGCAATATAGCCGACTTTTGAGCCTTTTATACGAATAGGCTCATCTACTACCTTAACAATATCCTGCGTGAGGTAATGGGTATTAGGAATATGATCGTATACAATTTTTTGTAAGTGTTCATTGTAATGCTGCGTACCCTTGCTATTTGTTACCGCTACAAAAGCTGTAAGTGCATTTGACTCAATTGTAGAATTGTAAATACTTGCAAAAGGCACTTCAATAGTACCCGTTTTTGCATCTTTAAAAACTGAATCTACGCCCTTTTCATAAACCGCCTTACCCGTTTTTTGATCCACTAATTTATACCGAACAACCGCGTTCATTTGCTTTTCTTGATTGGATACAACAGTAAGTTGTAATGGTGTTGCAGGATTTTTTTTACCTTTTTCAGATAACACATTCGTTAAAACGACATTTGGCTTAACAACAAGCTCATAAGGAGGAATTAAAATAAAAGGTTGTACACATTCGCCTTTAACAAGGTCTACATATTTATGCAATACCGGCCTGGTAATACTGAATACAACACCTTCTATTTTGCAATTGAATTGCACAGAAATAGCAGGATCATTCCAAGCTTTACCAAGTACATGATAATCATTCACCAAAAACATACCATCCGACTTTTTTGGCTGCTGTAACCAATAAGGTTGAAAATCATTTTTTGCTACCACCGGAAGCATATTTACTGCATAATTATAATTTTTATTTTGAATCAATTGCTGACCCACTTGCTTTGAAAAAGATTGACCGGGTACCACAATATCTTGTAGCGTAACAATAGCAGTTGATCTATTATTAATAGCACAAGTAAAACTAATCGAATCACCTTGTACCGCTTTTTCTGAAACAGTAAACGCCTCTACAGACAACCCTGCAGCAGCTTCAATAATTTGTTGTAACGCGTTTAACTTATGTGTTTTCCAAACAGAGGCCGGAAGCGCTTTTACCGCTTCATGAATTTTTACAAGGGCCGGTAATGATAACACGGGTTGCAAAGGATTATAATTCGAAATGGCAGCATCAATTGCACTTGATATACTTGCTGCATTTTCACCAAGCCTAGTCCAATCGAGTGTAACACCATCGAGCAAATTACGGGTGGGCGCCTCTCCTACAATGGTTGTAAAATATTCTATAATTTCTCCTTTACGGCGGGGCCTTCCTTCGCCCTGACTTTTATGCATACTACGCGCCTCACCACCTATTTCACCATAACTTTTTCCTTCCAAGGCATTATATACGCCAACATCCATTTTAAATTGTTCATTACTTGTTGTGTTGGCGCCACCAAAATTAAAAGTGTTCCACAAGAGCCTTTTTGCCTGCCAAACTGTAACACCATTTGTTAGTTGCTCTGGAAATTGATTGGAATCTGCAGCAGCACTAAACGCTTCTCTAGCAATTTGAGCAGAAGCACTATGGTGTCCATGTCCTGCGCGCGCGTCCGGAGGAAAGCGCGCAATAATAACATCCGGCTTATAATTGCGTATCACCCAAACGGCATCTGCTAAAACTTTTTGTCGGTCCCAAACCTGTAAAGCTTCATCCATGCTCTTACTAAATCCAAATTCGTAAGCACTCGTAAAATATTGTTCTGCACCATCGATTTCACGTGCGGCTAATAACTCTTTGGTTCGAATCATGCCAAGTTCTATACCCTGTTCCGGTCCAATTAAATTTTGACCACCATCACCTCTTGTTAAACTCAAATACGCCGTTCGATACATTTTTTCTTTGGCCAAATAAGGTAACAAACTATTGTTTTCATCGTCGGGGTGAGCAGCAATGTATAAAACAGACCCCAACACTTGCAATTTTCTTAATGATTGTAAAATGGAGGCACTTGGCATAACACCGCCATTATTTTGACTCACTTGCTGCGACCATAAACGATTACTAGAAAACAGCAATACCATTAAAACTACCAGGGTAAAAATGTATAATTTTTTCATAGCTGTTAAAACGCCTAATTGGACTGTCATTTAAATGATGAACAGTTTGTTAAACAATGCGTGAATGTAACAAAAAATGGCCCAGATTTAACCAAAAATTGAGTAATTTTCGACCATGAAATCAACAATCTTTACGGGCTTCTTAATTTGCCTTTATAGTAGCGTTATGGGGCAATATGAAAATATGATTGTGGGCCCCACAAAATCAGTAAATCCTTATCAATATAGTGTTGTAAAATATGGCACATTTAGCAAAGCAAGTGTGACCAGTGCCCACCCCCTTGCAAGTATGGTTGGCGCTGAAATCATGAGGCAAGGTGGTAACGCATTTGACGCAACCATTGCAACACAATTTGCACTGGCAGTTGTATATCCAGGCGCAGGTAATATTGGTGGAGGTGGATTTACACTCGCCAGAAAAAAAGACGGCTCCCTTATTGGTATTGATTACAGAGAAGCGGCACCAAATAAAGCAAGTAGAGATATGTATTTAGATGCTGCTGGAAATGCACAGGATACACTTTCTCAAAATGGTCATTTAGCTTCTGGTGTTCCGGGCACGGTGGCTGGCATTTTTGCAACCTTATCACATGCAAAACTTCCTTTTGAAATGCTTATCCAACCAGCTATTGATTTAGCACGATACGGATTTGTAATCACCGAAAGAGAAGCCTCGAGCTTAAATGGAACAAAAAAAGATTTTATAAAGTACTCCACAAGGCCATCTGTATTTGTCAAAGAAACAAAATGGAAAGTTGGAGACACCCTTGTTCAATTAGATCTTGCGAATACCCTTACGCGCATTCAAAAAAATGGCGCGAAAGGATTTTACGAAGGAGAAACAGCCGCACTTATTGTGGATGAAATGAAAAGAGGTGGCGGTATTATTTCACTTGAAGATTTAAAAAATTATCAAGCAAAATCAAGAACACCCATTGTATTTAGTTACAGAGACTACAGTGTAATTAGTTTTGCACCGCCAAGCAGTGGTGGTATTTTAATTGGCCAGATGCTAAAAATGATGGAGCCATTTAATGTTCAAAAAATGGGTTTTCAAACGCCTGAATCAGTACAACTCATGATTGAAGTAGAGCGCCGCGCCTATGCCGATAGAGCTGCACATATTGGAGATCCTGATTTTTATAAGGTACCTCAAAACACACTACTTAGCAATGCTTATATAAAAAATAGAATGGTCGATTATAAGCCTGGCGTTGCTGGTTCAAGTGACCAAACGCAAGCAGGTAATGCACCAGCTTCAGAAGAAACAACACATTTTAGTGTTGTAGATCCAGAAGGCAATATGGTAGCAGTTACCACAACACTCAATGGCGGCTACGGCAATAGAAC
>JBEITL010000199.1:0-3197 GCA_040374915.1 Sediminibacterium sp.
ACACTGTTTTTGAACGCTTAAAAACATTGTACACACTTATACGATCTCGTTATAAAAAAGTACCTATCGCCTACATTTCCATGAAGCCTAGCCCAAGTAGAGAAAAGTATTTAGTAACCATGCAAAATGCGAATGAACTAATTAAATCATTTATGGAAAAGCAAAAAAGAGCTGCCTACATTGATGTTTACCATAGCATGTTTGACGCAGAAGGCAAAATCCTCACCAACATATTTTTATCGGATAAGCTCCACATGAATGCAGCAGGCTATAAAATATGGCAGGGCATAATAGCGCCTTATTTGGTAACAAATTAATAATTAGCATGAAGCCCAATATTTCATATAAAAACATAGGTTTGTTTAAACCTTTTGGTATATGAAATTTAATTATATATTTTTATTTTGTTTGGCATTTGCAACATTTTCGGCAACTGCACAACCGGTAAATTACTTATCTGTTCCTGGCTTTAAAGAGTTAGCTAAAATAGACCCAGCTGGGCATTCAGTGCTTCCAAGTGGAAGGTATGTTACACCCGCAGAAAAAATGATTCGCATTACCCACGATCCTTTTGGACTAGCGATTTCGCCAGATCAAAAAGTAGCTATTACCATGCACGAAAATGCTATAACTATCATTGATATAGCTACGATGCAACAAAAAAGAATCCCTGAATATTATAATAAAAAAGAGAGCCCTTTAATCAAAGGGTCTTTTATGGGTGTTTCATTTGATACACAAAAGAGCCTTGTGTATTTAAGTGGTGGAGATGAAGGATCGGTAATTGTATACGATTATGTCAACTACAAGAAAGTAGATTCCATTTATTTGGATGGTTTATTTAATGGAGTAAAATACCAAGGTAGCTTTACAAGTGATTTAATCTACAATGCTCCAAAAAATGAACTACTCATATTAGATAGAGGTAATTTTAGACTGGTACGTTATAGCCTAGCACAAAAAAAAATAACAGCCTCAATACCCACTGGTAGACAACCTTTTGGACTTGCCCTTTCACCAGATAAAAAAACAGTATTAGTAGCCAACGTTGGGATGTACGCTTATCCTTTAGTAGAAGGAACAACCAAAGAAAATTTAAATTCACAATATATTAATTGGCACCCATACGGCAATAACACAAAAGAATCGATAGAAGGCACTGAAATTGATGGTAAAAAAATTCCAGGGCTAGGCAGCCCCAATGCACCAGAAGCAATGAGCGTATACTCCATAGATTTAACTAGCAATAAAGTTGCTGCCAAATTAAAAACAGGGATGCTACTTGGCGAACTTGTGGAAGACGCAGAAGTAATTGGCGGCGCAAGCCCCAACTCAATTGTAGTAAGCAGTAAGTATGCTTATGTTACAAACGCTACCAATGATAACATAGCAGTTATCGATTACAAAAAAGGACGTATTGTAAAGCATATTCCAATTAAAGTGGATCAGCGCATTGATAAATTAAGAGGATTACTTCCTTTTGGTATTGATATTTCTAAAGACGAGAAACACTTGTACGTAGCGCTACTTGGATTTAATGCGGTTGCTAAAATTGAGTTGGCTACCGATAAAACAGTAGGACTTATTCCAACAGGCTGGGGCACAACAAGGGTAAAGCTTTCAAGCAATGATTCAACCATTTTTGTAACCTCATGCAGGGGTTTAGGTGCGGGCCCTAACGGCGGTAAAGATTTTAAAATACCAGTACAAGGAAGCTATATTGGAGATATTCAACTCGGTACTTTTCAAAAAATCTCAAATCCTAACACCCAAAAATTACAAGCATACACCAAGCAAGTAATTGAAAACACATTTATTACAAAAACACAAACAGATAGCTTACCACTTCCTGTATTACCTGGAAGCAAAACTAGCCCAATTAAACACATTGTATTTATCACCAAAGAAAATAGAACATTTGATGAAGTATTTGGTCAAATGAATACAGTAAGGGGCGATAATAGCCTTGCTAGATTTGGATTAGACGTAAATGTATACGGCAAAAAAGATTTTGTAAAAAATGTAAATGTTTCACCCAATCATATAAAAATTGCAAAACAGTTTGCACTGAGTGATAATTTTTATTGTGACAGTGATGCGTCTATTCATGGGCACCATTGGATGATGGGCGTTATCCCTAACGAATGGGTGGAAGCCAATTCAAGTACCGAAAAAAAGGCCGACTTTTTTTCTTCGGCTCCAGGTAGACGTTTTCCGGGTTCAACCGGAAGTATGGACCCAGAGGATTATGCAGAAATTGGTGGCTTATGGGAAGCCTTGGACAGAAAAAAAATTAGTTACTATAATTTTGGGCAGGCCAATGAAACAGCGCATGTTAGAGAAGATTGGAATGATACCGCAACAGGTGCTGGGCATATTGTAATGGTTCCTATGCAAAAAGGAGTTTGGGAAAAAACCTCTCATAATTTTGCTGGATACAACACTAATATTCCAGATCAATTTAGAGCGAAGCAATTTGAAGAAGAATTTACTAAAAAATGGCTCAATGGAAAAGACAGTTTGCCTCAGTTGATTACCATGATGCTCCCTAACGACCACACAGCAGGACCAAGACCAGAAGACGGTTACCCTTATAGTGCTTCTTATGTGGCAGACAACGATTTAGCACTTGGCAGAACCCTCCATTTTTTAAGTAGAACACCTTACTGGAAAGATATGCTTGTGATTGTTACAGAAGATGACCCTCAGGGCGGTGTAGATCATATAGATGCGCACAGAAGTGTGCTATTAATGGCAGGTCCTTACGTAAAAAAGAATTACGTTTCACAAACCCACGCTAACTTTGGTTCTATTTTAAAAGTAGTGTATAATATATTGGGCATTCCTTATGTAAATCAATATGATATAACAGCAACATTATTATCTGACTTTTTTACCAATACTCCAGACTTTACACCCTACAATTTTGAATTTCCAAGCCAAGAGGTTTTTGATTGGGATAAAGCCATGAAAAAATACAACCAAACAATAGATTGGCGCAAAATAAAACAAGGGCCTAAAATGGATAATGAAGATGAGCAAAGAACAGAGCATTATAAAACATCTGGCACGATCATTCAAAAATAAAATAGACGTTGGTTTTATGGGGATTAAGATCATTACGTTGGTATTATGGGTGCTACTATTTATTGTTAAGCCAACTGCGGCTCAAAATAGAGATACCCTTTATAATCAGC
>JBEITL010000177.1:0-3599 GCA_040374915.1 Sediminibacterium sp.
GATCCAATTTTAATAAATGCTTCTGGTACAATATCCCAGCGCAAAGAAAGTAACTGCTCCATCTTGGTTTTTTAATGTGCTTCTAACCAGTTATTACCGCGTCCTACTTCTGCTTCTACCGGTACGCCGTTTGGTAAAGGTAAAGCGGTTGTCATACACTCTATTATTAAGTTTTCTAATGCATCTGCCTCTTCTGGCACCGCATCAAACACAAGTTCATCGTGTACCTGTAAAATCATTTTAGACTGCCAGTTTCCGGAACCCATTTGTGCATGTACCTTAATCATGGCTAACTTAATCATATCGGCAGCCGTACCCTGAATAGGGGAATTGATGGCATTACGCTCTGCAAACCCACGAACGGTAAAATTGCTACTATTAATGTCTTTTAACCAGCGCTTTCGGCCCATTAGGGTTTCTACATAGCCCTTTTCTTTGGCAAGCGCTACCTGCAAATCCATGTACTCCTGAATATTTGGAAACTCTTTTTTATAGTTGTCAATGATTTCTTTAGCCTCTGTTCTTGAAATACCCAAATTATCGGCAAGCCCAAAGGCGCCTTGTCCGTAAATGATTCCAAAATTGACACTCTTGGCTTTATAACGCATTTCTTTGGTTACATCAGCCACATCTACCCCATATACTTTGGCAGCGGTAGCGGTATGGATATCAATGCCTGCTTTAAAAGCCGCACACATATTAGGATCGGCGCTAATGGCGGCCACAATGCGCAGTTCTATTTGAGAATAGTCGGCACTCATGAGAATGCGACCCGGCTCACGTGGAATAAAGGCCTTTCTAATTTCTCTACCGCGCGCTGTTCGGATAGGAATATTTTGAAGGTTTGGATTAGTGCTACTTAAACGACCCGTTACCGCCACCGCCTGCGCATAACTGGTGTGCACGCGTCCGGTTTTAGGATTGATCATCAGCGGAAGCGCATCTACATAGGTAGACTTGAGTTTTGTAAGCTCTCTAAATCCTAAAATGTCGTCTACAATTTTATGTTGATTGGATAGTTTTACAAGCACGTCTTCGCCAGTTGCGTACTGACCCGTTTTTGTTTTTTTAGCTTTTGGATCCAGTTTTAATTTATCAAATAAAACTTCTCCTAATTGTTTTGGTGAAGCAAGATTAAAACGAACACCCGCTTGTGCATACACGTTTTCTTCAAACTGCTTGGCGTCTACTTCTAAAAGTTTACTGTATTCGTTTAAAAAGTTATTGTCAATTTTTACGCCCTCAAATTCCATATCGGTGAGTACGCGTACAAGTGGATTTTCTACACTTTCAAAAACACGCTCTACTTCTTTTTCTTTTAACAAAGGAACAAAAACATGTTTTAACTGAAGTGTAATATCTGCGTCTTCGGCGGCATACTCGGTTAGTTGCTCGACCGCCACATCACGCATGGTGCCTTGGTTTTTTCCTTTCTTACCAATGAGCGCTTCTATGTGTACGGGCTCATATCCTAAATATTGTGCACTCAGTAAATCCATACTGCGTCTGCCTTCTGGCTCAATCACATAATGCGCAAGCATGGTATCAAAAATTTGTGTGGCCGGTACAACACCATACCATTTTAATACGAGTAAATCGTATTTTATATTTTGTCCAATTAAAACAAGTGCTGGATTAGAAAATACTTTTTCAAAATAAGAAAGTGTTTTTTTAATGCCCGCTTCATCGGGTGGGCAGGGAATATAATAACCTTGTCCTGCTTTTTCTGAAAAACTAAAACCAACCAGTTCTACATTGTTGGCATCAGTGCCCGTGGTTTCGGTATCAAAACAAATTTCTTTTGCGCTTGCTAATTTTTGTGCAAGCGCTACGAGCGCTGCTTCATCTTCTACACAAATATATTCGTGCACCGTGTTGTTAATATTTTTATCTGCAACAAGTCCACGCTGTTCTGCTTCTTGTCCAGCATTACCCACCGCTTCCGCGGCCTCCATCGAACCCGCACTAGACGCAGCATAAGCACCAGTGTTTGATGCGTTGGTTTTTTTAATCGGCGCCACCACTTCGTTGCCAAACAAATCTGTTTGAACCCCTTCTGGTGCTGGCATGTAAGCGTTAAAATCATCCCCTAAAATTCTTTTGCCCAGTGTTTTAAATTCTAGTTCAATAAAAATTTCGGCAAGGGCTTCTTTATTAATAGGAGAGAGCGCAAAATCATCTTCATGAAATTCAACAGGCACATCGGTGATAATTTTTGCGAGCTTCTTACTCATGATCGCGTCGTCTACACCTTTTCTGATTTTTTCGCCCATCGCACCTTTAATGTTGTGCGCATTGGCCAATACATTTTCGAGCGTGTCGTATTCTTTTAAAAGTTTAGCTGCGGTTTTTTCTCCCACACCCATAATGCCCGGAATATTATCTACGGCGTCACCCATGAGTCCTAACATATCTACTACCTGCTCTACACGGGCGATATCCCACTTTTCACAAATTTTTTGTGCGTCTAATATTTCTGCGGCGTTGCCCATAAACGGAGGCTTGTACATGTATACACCTGGATGAATTAATAACTGCCCATAGTCTTTGTCGGGCGTTACCATGTATACTTCATAGCCTTTGTCTGCAGCCTGCCAGGCAAGGGTGCCAATAACGTCATCGGCCTCATAACCATCCAGTTCCATAACCGGAATATTAAAAGCCCTAATGATGCGCTGAATTTCAGGAATAGATTCAATTAAATCTTCGGGGGCTTCTTGTCTATTGGCTTTGTATTCTGTAAAGTCGGTGTGGCGCTCGGTGGGCGCGTGCGTATCAAAACACACGGCAATGTGTGTTGGCTTTTCTTTGTTGATTAAATCTATTAAGGTATTGGTAAAACCAAATTGAGCGTTGGTGTTTTTTCCTTTAGAAGTAATGCGCGGGTTTCTGATGAGTCCATAATACGCTCTATAAATAAGGGCGAGCGCATCCAACAAAAAAAGTTTTTTAGCCATGGTGTAAAGTTACAAAAAACCCCGGCGTTTTGCCGGGGTTTTGATAAGGTATTAAGTGCTTTATTTAATCTCGTATTTGTATTTGTAACGATCATACAACTGCTTGTGTTTGCTAGTGATAGCAACCGCACGGCCTTGTATAAATGCATCGGTAACAATACTAGATTTCATATCTAAAATGTCGCCTTCGCTAATTACAATGTTAGCGTCTTTACCTACTTCGAGGGTACCTGTTTTATCATCTACACCTAAAATTTTTGCAGCATTTAAGGTAATGGCTTGAAGGGCGGCTTCTTTACCTAAACCATATGCAGCGGCGGTTCCAGCGTTAAACATTAGGTTTCTACCGCGGTTTTGAGGATCGTCATCATTTAAACAAAACAATACGCCCGCTTTTTGTAAAACGCTTGCTGCTTTGTAAGGCTGATCAATATCATCATCATCGGTGGTAGGTAAACTATGTTCTTGTGTTAAGATTACAGCAATGTTATTTGCTTTTAATAAATCAGCAATTTGCCAGCTTTCACTAGCACCCACAAGCACAACGTCAAAACCAAACTCTTTAACAAAATCGATAGCAACAATCATTTGTTTTATTTGATCGCAATGCACAAATAATTTTTGTGTGCGGTTAAATAAACC
>JBEITL010000163.1:0-3933 GCA_040374915.1 Sediminibacterium sp.
AGTTTAAGTTTAGTAGACTATCAATTAAGTGAATCTAGAAGCACAGAGTGGGTGTTTGGTTTTAGTTTCCGAACGCAGGGGCTTAATTTGCCGTTTAGTATTCCGGGTATGAAAAATGCAAAGCTCGTAAATGACCTTACTATAAAAGTTGATTTGTCTATGCGTGATGTTTCTAATAGCAATAGTAGGCTCGATCAAACCAATGCATATGGTACGGGCGGACAAAAAGAAATTACGATACAGCCGTCTATAGACTATGTTTTAAATAGCAGGGTAAATCTTCAATTCTTCTTTGACCAGCGCCGGGTAGAGCCATATATTTCAACGGCCGCACCATCCACAACTACAAGAGCTGGCGTTAAAGTAAGGGTATCCTTAGCGCAGTAAGTAAATCTATCAATAAGTGGCTGGGTGCTTTAATTATTTTTAAAGGCCCACTTCCACATTTCTTTCCAGGTTACTTTTTTACCGTACATCAAAATACCAGTTCTGTAAATTTTTGCAGCCACCCATGTTGTGCCTAAAAATCCAAGCACTAGTAATGCCATACTCGCCATTAATTGCACTACAGTAACGCCGTCAGGAACGCCATGCGCCACCCTTGCCATCATTACAATAGGTGAGGTGAGTGGGAATAAGCTACCAAAAATGGCAAGTGTACTATTAGGGTCATTAACTGCCTTAGTCATAATCACCATGGCAAAAATGATTGGCATCATAATAGGTAATAACAAACTTTGTGCATCTTGTGGATCCTCATTTACCGCGCTACCTACTGCTGCAAAAAGTGCAGCGTACATGAAATAGCCGCCTAAAAAGTAAAACACAAAACATCCTATAATCAGTGTGAAATTAATTTCGGCAAGACCAGTCATTATGCTTTGTAAAGCGCCAGATTCTTTGGCTGCATTTACTGCGCCCATGGCACCTGGTTGAATTGGAGCCGATTGCATCTGCGCAGCAACGTCTGGGAAAATAACAGGAATTAAAAATTGGAGGCCAAACACGAGTACGATCCAAATTATAAACTGGATTAAACCAACAGCGCCAATCCCAAATATTTTACCCAGCATTAACTCAAATGGTTTTACGCTACTTACAATGACTTCGGCAATACGACTCACTTTTTCTTCCATCACACCACGCATCACCATAGTACCGTACACAAATAAAATGATATAAATTAAAAAGCCAGCAATCATGCCTACTGCATAACTGATGCCTACTTTTGTTTCGTTGTCTTTTTTGCCATCATTTGTGGTGAATGCAATCGCATTGTTTTCTAGTCTAGCGCTATCTAGTTGGCCTTTAGAAATATTGAGTGCGAGTAATTTCTTTTCTTCTAATGTGTTATTAATTCTGTTCTCGATTTTTTCTCTGGTCATTAAACCAAGTGCCTTGCTGGATCTAAAAGCGATTTGAGGCTCTCCGCTTTGTAAATTATAGCCGTTTGGAATAAATAAATACGCATCAAATTCTTTATCAATTAATTTTTTATTGAGTACGGCGGTATCTGCATCTATAAAACTAAAAATTACTTCGGTGCTTTTTTTATCATCAATTTTTCCGTTAAATAACTTTGATTGGTCACTTACCGCTACTTTAAAATTATCGGTGGTTTTTACTTGGAAATAAATCATGAGGGCATAAAAGCCAAAAATTAAAATAGGAAGCCCAATGGTACTTAATAAAAAGGTTTTCTTTTGAACCCTTGTTTTAAATTCTCTGCTAGCAACTAAAAATATCTTATTCATGGTGCGGTCTATTAATTGTTTTGAAAAGCTCTGGTAGTGGCTTTGCTGCCTTCTACTAAATGGATAAATATGTCGTTTAATGAAGGTAAAATTTCATTAAATCGCTCAATTAAAACGTCTTGTTGTAATAAATAATTAAGTACATGATTGCTGTTATAGCCCTCATTAATTTTTACAATAAGTTGCTGCTTTTCTTGGTGTTCGATGGTAAAAATGGGGCTTGCTAGCTCGGTAGGCTGGCCCTTAAATTGAACATTGAATTTGTTTTCTTTAAACTGTTGTTTAACATCTGTAACTGTTCCGTCTAATATTTTTTTGCCGAGGTTCATGAGTATGATATGGTCGCAAATTTCTTCTACTTGTTCCATGCGGTGTGTCGAAAAAATAATGGTACTTCCTCTTTGGGCAAGGCCATAAATTTCGTCCTTAATTAAATTGGCATTTAATGGATCTAGTCCGCTAAATGGTTCATCGAGTATGATGAGTTTTGGCTCATGTAAAACGGTCGTTACAAATTGTAGTTTCTGACTCATCCCTTTACTTAGGTCTTCAACTTTTTTATTCCACCAGCTCTCCATTTCAAATTTCTTGAACCAGAACTTTATTTTTTCCAGCGCTTCAGATTTGCTAAGTCCTTTTAGTTGCGCGAGGTACATGGCTTGTTCACCAATTTTCATTTTTTTGTAGAGGCCTCTTTCTTCTGGCATATAACCAATATGCACAAAGTCGTTTTGTGGGTCAAAGGGCTTGCCATCAAAAAGCAAATCACCACTGTCTGGGTAAAAGATGCCCGTAATCATGCGAAGAAGCGTTGTTTTACCGGCACCATTAGGGCCAAGTAAGCCAAAAATACTTCCTTGTTCGATAGAAAAACTAACGTCATCCACCGCTTTTTGTGTGGCATACTGTTTTTGAAGGTTCTTTAACTCTAGAATATTATGCATAGGGGTAAAACTTTGAATATTAAAATTATGATTTCCGGCGGGTTAGCGCTTTATTTTTTAGGTAAGGTATTTTTAAATGACAAGCGGTTGCCAAAAATCTTACTTTCGTAGGCGTAAATACATACAAATTATGAAATTATCGCGCAGGCTTATTGTATCAGCAGTTTTACTAGGAATTTTAGTTGTTGGGAGTAGTTGGGGTTTTTTGGTTCATAAAACTACGCATCAACTAGCGGTATATCAGTTGCCAGTTCCGCTACAATCTTTTTTTTACACCCACATCGATAATGTGGTTTCAAATTCAGTAAGACCAGATCAGCGCCGAAATTCGGATCCTACAGAAGCAACCAAACACTTTATTGATTTGGAAATGTTTGGTACGGATGCTGCCAATAAAATGCCACTAGAATGGGATAAAGCAGTTGCTATTTTTACCAAAGATTCTCTCATCAAATATGGTTATGTACCGTATCATATTATTTACATGCAGGCTAAATTAACAGAAGCCTTTAAGCAAAAAAACAAAGACAGTATTTTGTTTTATGCCGCCGATTTGGGTCATTATATTGGAGATGCGCACGTGCCACTTCATACCACTATTAATTATGATGGACAGTTAACCGGACAAAAAGGAATGCATAATTTATGGGAGTCTACAGTGCCTGATATTGAGATGGCGCAATACAACTTATATACAGGCCATAAGGCTACCTATTTGAGTGATCCAAAAACAGTCATTTGGACTGCAGTTCGTAAGGGTTTTGGTATGATTGAACATATGCTAGAAACGGAACGTGCGGTTTCTAAAAACTTTACTGACGCAGATAAGTTTGAAATGAAAATGTGGTACGGAAAGGAAACAAAAGCATACACACTGGCATTTGCAAAAGCATATGGCGCCGCATTAAAAAACACCGTGAATGAAAGACTAATTGAGTCTGCTAATTTAATTGCTGATTTCTGGTACACGGCCTGGGTAGATGCGGGAAAGCCAGATTTGTCTGCTTTTGAAAACACATCTTTAGCGCAGGATTTACAAAAAGAGCTCGGCGCGTATCAGCAAAATTCGTTGGTTAAAGATGGCTTTTTGCGTGCCTTAAAAAGATAGCATCAATAACGCGCTCGCCATCCATTGCGGCGCTTACAATACCACCTGCATAACCGGCGCCTTCACCGCATGGGTATAAATTACCAATGGCTGGGTGTGCTAGTGTGGCTGCATCTCTAGGGATTCG
>JBEITL010000025.1:0-9634 GCA_040374915.1 Sediminibacterium sp.
GTTTTGTTTCGACTTATTGATACAGCAGGTATTCGCACCCAAACCGATGATGTGATTGAACAACTTGGTGTTGCTAAAAGTCTCGAAAAAATGAACGCTGCAGATCTAGTGGTATATCTTTTTGATGCCGCAACAACCAGTATAGCAGACATTGAATTGGTTGCAAAAGAACTAACATCCACTGGCATTAAGCATGTGCTTGTTGCCAATAAAATAGATAGCATAACACCCGAAAAACTTATTGAGTTGCAAACGGTTACTTCCATTGTTTGCATTGCTGCTAAAAATAAACTAGCCATTGACACACTTAAAAATGCATTGGTTCAAAAGGCAGTTGGTGGCGATCTGCAAACAGAGTCTACGGTAGTAACAAATGCCAGACACCAAGATGCGCTATTAAAACTGCAAGCTTCATTGCTAGATGTATCTGCAGGCTTATCTGCCAAAATCACTGGTGACTTACTAGCACTTGATATTAGACAATGCCTGCATTATTTAGGACTTATTACCGGTGAAATCACCAACAACGATCAGCTCGATTATATCTTTTCTAAGTTTTGCATAGGGAAATAGAAAAACGGACATTTAATGGATGTAAATACTTGGTCATTTAAATAATATTTCAATAGTATGAAAAACGTTGCAGGTTGTTTGTTCTTAGCAATCACTGTATTTGTAGGCACTAGTTGTAAAACAACGAATACTACAATTACTTCGTCTGTAAAAACTCCTAAAAACTCAACTGTAGACGTTCAACAAAAAAAAGATTTTATTTTTCAAAACGGCACAATTGGTTTTAGCAATCAATTTTCTGCTGCCCGTTTAAATCATGTAAAGGCGGTCAATGATTCTACTTATAGTTTGATGGTTTTACCTGAAAATAATCCGATTAATCCTAGCCCATGGTATGCATGTAAGCTCTGGTCAAATAAAAGTCAGACAGTTCATTTGCAGTTGCTTTACCAGCAGGTTGCGCATCGGTACAATCCTAAATCAAGTATTGATGGAAAAAAGTGGAACCGAATCGACGAAGTGTTTTTAAATGATGATAGTACAGTAGCATCATTTAAAGTAACGCTTACTGCAAATGATACCACCATCATTGCGGCACAGGAATTACTTGATTTACCGTCTTCCTACGAATGGGTGGATAGTATGGCAAAGCATCCATTCATACAAAAGCAGGTTATTGGAAATAGCATCAACAACAACCCAATATTTAGTTTACATACTAAAGGGGCATCCGGAAAGGAAATTGTTGTAGTACTGAGTAGACAGCACCCACCTGAAGTTACAGGCTATAGTGCGATGCAATATTTCGTAAATAAGGTGCTTGACGAGTCGGCACTTTCAAAAAAATTTCTTGAACGTTTTGAAGTGATCGTTATTCCAACCGTTAATCCTGATGGTGTTGATCAGGGTCATTGGCGTCATAACATGGCAGGTGTTGATTTAAATAGAGATTGGGAATTGTTTAAACAGCCTGAAACAAAGGCCATCCGTGACTATATGGTAAGCACATTGAAAAAACAGGATGCCAAAATTTATTTCGCTATCGATTTTCATTCGACTTGGAATGATGTGTTTTACACCAACACGGACGATCAACGTTCTAATGCGCCTGGTTTTGTAAATGCTTGGCTTAAGGCACTAGAACAAACGATACCAGGGTATAAAATAAATGCAAAGGCATCGGGTAATGGATCAAATGTTTCGAAAGGGTGGTTTGATCGCGAATTAGAAGCAGAGGCTATTACTTATGAGGTTGGAGATAATACCAGCACCGCATTTTTAAAAATGAAAGCAACGATCGCTGCCGAAAAAATGATGGAATTGTTGTTGCAAACAAAGCCTTTGAAATAAAATGTTATGATCAAAAAAATTCTTTTTATATTTTTTGTTTGCATTTCTTCTTTGGTGCGCGCGCAAACGGTTCGCTCCAGCCAATTCATATATGATACAGCCTCCTTTGCATCTTGTCATGCGTCCACGATTGTGGAAACACCAAAAGGAATCATGGCAGCTTGGTTTGGTGGTAAGTTTGAAGGCGACAGGGATGTAAATATTTATGCAAGTTGGTTCATCAATAACAAATGGTCTGCACCTATTCAAATTGCAGATGGTTTTATAAACGATTCTACGCGGTATGCCTGCTATAACCCCGTTTTATTTTTGACTTCAAAAAACGAGCTACTACTTTTTTATAAAATCGGACCCAATGTTCAGGGCTGGACCGGTTGGATGAAAAGGTCAACCAATTATGGTGCTACCTGGAGTAAGCCAGAACGCTTACCAGATGGTATTTTAGGCCCTATTAGAAACCAGCCTTACGAAATAGACGGTATGCTTGTATGTCCTTCAAGCACCGAAAAAAATGGATGGAAAGTGCATTTTGAGTATACCCCCGATGCAGGTAAAACTTGGACCAAGGGACCAGACCTTAATGACGCAAACCCCATTACCGGAATACAGCCTACCATGTTGAGACATAGTGATCAAATTTTACAAGCCCTTACAAGAAGTCAAAATGGAACGGCCAATGAAACCTGGAGTTATAATAATGGTAAAACCTGGACGCCCCTGCAGCAAACAAGTTTAATCAATAATAATTCGGGTATTGATGCCATTACATTAAAAGACGGGAGGCACTTACTTGTTTACAACAATTGTAAAGCGCCAAGCAGGTCGCCGCTTAATGTGGCTATTTCAAAAGACGGAAAAAATTGGGATCCCTTGCTAGCATTAGAAAACGAAGTAGGTGCCGAATTTTCTTACCCGTATGTAATTCAAACAGCGGATAAAAAAATTCATATTACGTATACCTGGAAGCGTAAAAAAATCAAGTATGTGGTGTTAACTGTTAGGTAAATGAAGCAGGGCCGTAATGTCACGAATCGAGGTTTCTTTTTCAATTTCATTAAATTCTATACTGCCTTTATGGATGCTTGCAATAAGTTTAGTAATGGCGAGGCCAATGCCTAGCCCCTGTTGCTCTGCCACTTCTCTATGGTGTTGTTCAAAAAGGTGGTATTGATTAAGTGCTTCTGCTGTTGTGTGCCTTGTTGTATTAGTGACATTTATATTGCTGCCTTTGGTATCCTCAAAAACACGAACGACAATGGGTGTTCCTTTTTCCGAAAATTTGCAGGCATTTTCAATTAATTCTTTTACTGCTGTATGAACCAGTTTAGAAAAAAATAAGCATGGCTTTGGCTCCGTGTAATCGAGATCTTTAACTCTATCATATTTGTGCAAGACACTTTTAATTACGTCAATGATATGATGCGGATCAGGTTCGCCCAATTCCGGAATTTCATGTAAGTGTAATGCTTTTTGAAGTGTGTAATAGGTATTTATTTTATCGTAAGTTGTCAATAAACGATCGGCACTGATATGTAAGTAACTACATAGGCTTTGTAATTTTTCATTGTTCAGACTTATGGCATTTTCGGCAATGAGGGTATTAAAATTTATGATACCATTCATGGGGTTTTTAAATTCGTGCCCTACCATGAGCTCGATGGTTTTTTCCAACATCGCTGCTTTTTGACTTTGTAGTTGGTTTAATTTCTCGTGCTTGGAAAGTCTGGTTTCTATGGCACTCAGTAAATCTTTGCTTTTGAAGGGTTTGTGCAAGTAGTCGTCGGCCCCTAAGTTCATGCCGGTTCTTAAATCGTTGGATTGTACTTTGGCCGTTAAAAAAATAAAGGGGGTAACAAAATTCGGATCTTTTTTGAGTGCGGTAAGTAATGAAAAACCATCCATTTCGGGCATCATTATGTCGCATATGATTAAATCAAATGGATTGTTCATGAGCGCCTTTATACCTGCAGCGCCATTTGCTATGGGGGTAACTGCGTAGCCAGCCATTTCTACAATTTCTTGTATCGAATCTCTAATGTCTTGTTCGTCTTCAATTACTAATATCTTTTTCATTCAAATGTATTAAGTGGAAAACTAATTAGTATCGACGTCCCTTTATGGATGCTACTTTTTATATGAATTTGCCCGAGGTGCTGCTGCACGAGGTAATGCACGAGCATCAGACCTAGTCCTGTGCCTTCAATATTGCCTACATTGCTACCTCTAATAAATGCAGTAAAAATTTCACGTTTATATTTTTCTGGTATGCCAATGCCTGCGTCAACTACAAGCAGGGTCCACTTATTTTTTTGAAATCGAATTTGCGCCCGTGGCGCTGCTTTACCAGACGAATATTTAAATGCGTTTGAAAGCAAATTTTCAAATATCATATGTAGCATGTTGCTATCGGCAATTTGAGCTTTTCGCTCCCCTTTTGTTTTCACCTCTATATGCCTACCGTCTTTGTAGGGCATAAATGATTCTGCAGCTACTTTATGTAAAATAGATACGACATTACAGCTACTTAATTGCAAGGCCAGGTTCCCGGATTCAATTTTACTAATGAGCAAGAAGTCGGTGAGTAGCTTGGTCATTTTATCTACTTGATGCGTAATCCTGGTCAAGTATTTGGAAGCTGTTATGGGTATTTTTTGAAACTGATTCGCAACCTGCATTTCCAAAATTTCGGCACTCGATAAAATAATGGATAAGGGCGTTCTTAATTCGTGTGAAACAAGGTTGATAAAATTTGATTTTAATTGACTTAACCTACGCGCAGCGCGTTCTGCTCTTTTATGTTCCTGCTCTGCTCTAATAATATCAGTGATATTGGTAAAAAAAACAGCTACATGAAGCTTGTTGGTATTGTAGTCAGTAAATTTTGTAAAATGATAACTTAATCGAATTTTATTTTTTTGTGTGTCTAATAACCATGCTAATTTATTGGAATGGATATACATCTCGGTATTCGCATAGGATATAAAATTTTTTGAAAAATGATTACCGCTACTTTTTATACAATCAAAAACATTATTTAGGTTAGGGCCTGCTGTTTGACGCCACATTGGGTTGGCATAGGTTAACTGTCCATCGTGGGTGCATACGATAACGAGTTGTTCCATCGCATCTATTAATTGCCTAAAGTCTTTTTCACGCTCTTTCTGTAATTTTTCGCGGTTTCGAATATTGGTAATATTGATGCCATAGCCAATTACAAAATCGTGATGTCCTTGTTGATCCCGGACTGGAAAAAATTTACGAAGATTAAAAACGGCATTACCTTTTTTGTCTAAGTTCTTTTCTTCAAATTCTACTTGCATGCCTTCCGCTAGTGCTTCTGTAAAATAAGATCTTCTATTGATGGCCAGCTCGATGGGCTTTTTAAATTCGGCACAGTATTCAAAATCGTCTTTGCCAATAATCCAGTCTCTATTGTCTCCGCTTGAAAGCGCTAGCTTATTGATGTATAAATATTTATGATCGGTATCAAAAATGGCAATATCGGCGGGGATATTAAATAGTAGCTGCTTATAAAAATCGTTTTCTTTTTGTAATGCATGTATCAAATTCATTGGGTCATCCATCTTTATTTGATTTTAGATTGTTGTATCTGTATCACTTCAGTTGCAGTATTGGTTAATAGTTCAAGCAGCTTTGTTTTGTCGATGGGCTTTTGGATATATCCACTAATATGGCTAGGATCTTCTCTTTTTGTAAAATTTTGGTAACTGGTGGCGCTAATCACAATGATACGCGTAAGGGGATATGTCTCTTTGTTGTTTTTGATGGCCTTGATTACCTCGTATCCATCCATAATGGGCATGTTAAGGTCAAGTAATATAATGGTTGGAATATTTTTACCCAGGTTCAATTGCCTCATAGCCTCCGCTCCATTGATGGCGTCTGCAGTGATACAATCAAATGATTGCAGCAAAAAGTGAAGTAAAGCCCTGTTTACTTCATCGTCATCTACTATGAGTAACCTACATTTTGAAACCTTCAAAGGCATATCAGAACAAGCTAGCACTTTTGTTCACCATCCCCCATTTTTGCCCCTCATTTGGCCCATGTATTTACCGCAAATTTTTATTAGACAGCTTCCGCCTAAAGCCATAAATTAGCTGAAGCATTCTAATATTATACGCTAAACCCTTGTTATGCAAATACTTAAATCCGCCATTCTTACCACTGTTTTATATGCTTTTTTGATAACACCCATGGCAGCTCAAACCAAAAAAGGAGGGAATTGGACCTCACTTTTTAATGGTAAGGACTTAACAGGATGGAAGCCATTAAATGGAAAGGCCAAATACGAGGTAATCAATGGAGAGATTGTAGGTTCCACTGTTTTAGGAGAGCCCAATTCTTTTTTAGTAACAGATAAAAACTACGGTGATTTTATATTAGAACTAGAATTCAAATTAGACGATATGATGAATTCTGGTATTCAATTTAGAAGTGAAAGCAAGCCTGAATATTTAAATGGTAGGGTGCATGGATACCAATACGAAATTGATCCTTCACCAAGGGCATGGACAGCAGGTATTTATGATGAAAGCAGGCGCGATTGGCTATATCCGGTGTCCTATAACGAGCCAGCAAAAACGCTCTTTAAATTTCAGGCATGGAATACTTGTCGGATAGAATGTATTGGAAATAGTATACGTACTTTTTTAAATGGCAAGCCGGTAGCAAGTTTGGTGGATGACCTAACACCAGCTGGATTTGTTGCACTGCAAGTACACTCTATTGGTAAGGCAGAAGAAGCGAATAAAAAAATTCGATGGAGAAATATTAAGATTCAAACCACCAATTTACAACCCACGCCACTTGACCCCACATTTGTAGTAAACCTACTACCCAATCATGTATCGGAGCAAGAAAAAATGCAAGGCGTGCATTTATTATTTGATGGTAAAACGACAAACGGTTGGAGAGGTGCGTATAAAGCAGGTTTCCCGGATAAAGGTTGGAAAGCACAGGATGGTATTTTAACCGTTCAGCCAGGGGATGGCGGAGAAGCTACCAATGGTGGTGATATTGTATCAGAAAATGAGTATGATGCATTTATTTTTCAGTTTGATTTTAAAATAACAGCTGGCGCCAATAGTGGTGTAAAGTACTTTGTTACTGAAAAAGAAAACAATGCAGGGTCAGCCATTGGGTTAGAATATCAAATACTCGATGATGCGCTGCATCCAGATGCTAAATTAGGGTCCATTGGAAATAGAACTTTAGGATCACTCTATGATTTAATACCTGCTGTTAAAGAAAACCGCGCCCGCCGTAAAATTGGCGAATGGAATAGAGGAATGATTAAAGTAGCAAAAGACGGTACGGTATTGCATTTTTTAAATGGCTGGAAAATGCTCGAATACAAAAGAGGCGAGCAATATTTTTATGCGTTAGTGGCTAAAAGTAAATATGCCAACTGGCCTAATTTTGGTATGGCGCCTAAAGGCCGTTTGCTACTTCAAGACCATGGCCATGAAGTGTCTTTTAGAAGTTTAAAAATGCAAGTCCTTCAATAAAATTAAGCCTTGCTTTGATGCCACGAAATAGTAAGCGGTTTTTCGGTGGCAGGCATTTTTGTTTGCATGACAGCTTGTAATAGTTGCATGGTGTCTAGTGCTAATTGTTTGCCACTGTAATGTGCATACGATATAGTAGGCGGTAGTAAGCTAGGTAAATCCGTTTCACTGATTCCAAATAAATCCATGGAAGATGCTTTGGCCTGTAAAGCTTGCCATGCGCCCAATATGAGTGCATCGTTCATACAAAAAATAGCATCGTGTTTTTTTTGAACTAGGGCTAATGTACAAAGCGAAAATGCTTCTGCACTATTAGCAGCATATTCTACACTGATATTTTTTTCGAGCGCTGACACTTTATCTATAAATGCGTTTAAAATAAGCTCGGTTCTATTTGATGGGGTCGCGTCAAAAATGGCCAGTATATGCCGCTTATTTTTTTCAACTATTTTTTTTGCAACCAAATTGGCTACTGCTTCAATATCTTCTTTAAAATAATGCAACCCAGTACTTGGTAGGTTGCCGCCAACTACAATAACAGGAATACCCAATTCTTTAATCTTTTTAAATTTTGGGTTGGGTGGTTGTAGTGGGTCTTGACATATAATAATGCCGTGTACTTTATTTTGTTTGCAAAACTTTATTTGAGCAGTCGTGCTAACCGTATTATTCGTAAGTGGTAAAACGAGTATGCTATAATCTGCATTCTCCGCTAACTGATTGGCTGTGTGTAAAAAATCATGAAAATATTTTGAGGGGGTAACCGGAATAAAGAGCGCAATAAAATGACTACTTCTAATAGCGTTGTAAACCGTATTTGGGTTTGGAGAATAATTTAATTTTGCAGCCGCCGATAAAACCTTTTTTCTAGTTTGTACCGAAATATCAGGGTGACTTTTAAGGGCTCTTGATACTGTTGAAATACTAAGCCCCACTGCGGCAGCTATTTTATGTAGCGTAGTGTCTGACATAATTAAAATTAGTTACTTTTGGCCTAATCTATCATAAATATGCAGCATTCATTTAGTTACGAGAAAAATAAAGTGATTCAGGGTGTACGTTATCATTTTGTACAGGACAGGGCCGTAAAAATTTTAGTGATTTTAATCAACGTGTTCGCCATTGTTTCTGCTGCACTATTTTATTCAAAAAAAATTAGACCAGAACCTTTTTTATTGGGGTCGGTATTGTGGCTTGTAATGATGGTTACTTTTTGGTACATCATGCCGCATACGATTTATAAAAAATCAGCAACGTTTAAAGATCAATTCACGATTGATTTTACGGATGCGCAGGTGACGCTCTCAAACGATAGAGGATCGGTGCACTGGAATTGGGAAAAGTTTTCAAAGTTTTTTGAAAGCCCCCATTTTTTTCATTTGTACTTTGATGCCAAATCTTTTTTTATAGTACCCAAAGAAGGCATGCTAGATGACATGCGTCACGAACTTAGGGGGCTGCTCAATAAAAAAATTGTATCCTAGTATACTTGATTATAAAGCCTTTTGCATTTCGACGTGCGGGATAGTTACTTCTTCAAATTCATCACCTACAATCTCATAGCCTAGTTTTTCGTAAAAGCCTACCGCAGACTTTCGGGCATGCATATGTAGCATTTTATAGCCTCTATCGCGTGCTACATTTTCGGCAAAATGCATAATAACCCGTCCAATCCCTTTTCCCTGTAATCCAGAAACCACTGCCATTTGACGCAAACGGATGATTGTTTTATTGTCGGGCGTTAAAATACAGCAGCCTTCCAAGTCATCATCTTCAAAAAAACCAATTAAAATGTCATCCTTTTCTTTCTCCAAATCGGCCTCGTCAAAGGTGAGACCAAGTGGATTACGCAGTATTTGAAACCTTAAATCAACCATTTTTTGGTAAGAAGGTGATCCAAATTCAATTATTTTTAATGACATATTCGGCGCTTTAACTACAATATAGGCATGATTTTCATGATTTTAGACGCCACATCTCCTTTTGTGCATAATTGAGCTGCGGGGCTGTGGAAACAAAAATGCCCGAAAAGATTGCTTATTTAACAAAAAGTATATTTTTGCGCCGTAAACAAAACTTTTTACAATGTCAGACATCGCAACAAGAGTTAAGAAAATCATCGTTGACAAATTAGGCGTAGACGAAGCAGAAGTTACAAATGAAGCTTCTTTTACCAATGACCTCGGTGCAGATTCACTCGATACCGTTGAGTTAATTATGGAATTCGAAAAAGAATTCAA
>JBEITL010000003.1:0-20348 GCA_040374915.1 Sediminibacterium sp.
ACAAAACAACGCCCGCCCCTCTAGGAATAACGAGTTTGTAATCCCCTTGTAACGACTGCACCACCAATACCCCATCTCCTTCTTGGGGGTTTATAGCATACGCAACATACTTGCCGTCATTACTTATGGCACGATCTGCAATAGACTGCCAATTGTCATACACGCTGTGGTCTAAAGGTTTTTTTTGAGCCTTTACAGCAACTGCAATAAAAAGTAGAAATAAGATAGAAATGTAACGCATAAAAAAGCATTCAATAGTTTCAAAATGTATAGCAATTTAATGTGTGATTGAGCACAAATGCCGAATTGCCAATAGCCGTATTCTACATTTTATACCCATAAATGAACAAAAAGAAGGTTCGTTGGTAAATAAGGGTTTCTAGAGCCTTAATTTTCTTTAACTTTCTTGTATAATCCTCTCTTATGAAAAAAATAATGATTTCCCTAGCGTTTGCATGTTTCTCTTTGGTTAGCATCAACGCGCAAAAAGCAACCGTTCAAAAATTATGGGCTACCGACACCATTTTAAAAATTCCAGAATCAGTACTCGTGGATGACAAAGAAAACTGCTTATGGGTTTCAAATATAGACGGCGCATCTAATGGCAAAGACGGTAAGGGAAGCATTAGTAAATTATCAAAAACCGGTTCTCCTGTTAATTTAGAATGGGTTACCGGATTAAATGCACCCAAAGGAATGGCCAAATACAAACAAGAACTGTATGTTGCAGATTTAACAGAGCTTGTTGTGATAGATATCAAAAAAGGTGTCATTAAAAATAAAATTAAGGTAGAAGGATCTGTTTTTTTAAACGATGTAACCGTCAATAAAAATGGCGCTGTTTTTGTATCTGATAGCAGAACCGGAAAAGTACACCGCATTGAAAATGGCATTGTAAGTATAGAAGTAGAAAACCTGCAAGGGCCTAATGGACTTTTAAGCATCGAAGATCAATTACTCATTTTAGATAGAGGCTCTTTATTATCTGTAACCCCTGGTGGCGCTATTTCAAAAATCATGGATGGTATGGACCCAAGCACCGACGGTATCGAAAGAGTGGCTCCTAATCAGTACATTGTAAGCTGCTGGAATGGCATTGTTTATTACATTGTAGCAGGCGCACAAAAAATAACTTTATTTGACACCAGATCGGAAAAAATAAACAGCGCAGACATTGGCTACGACGCAAAAAAGAAAATCATTTACGTACCTACGTTTATGAAAAATTCGGTGGTGGCTTATCAGCTACAATTACAATAAGCAAAGAGCAGTATGCGGTTTAAATATATTTTTAGTGTAATGGTGTTTGGCGTTTTTTGCGCGGCCGCGGCCGCGCAAAAAACCCAAGTTCAGCGGGCCAAAAATGTACTCATTATTTACAGTGATGATCAAAGTTTTGCAACCATACATGCACTGGGCAACAAGCAAATTAAAACACCCAATCTTGATAAACTGGTAGCAAGGGGTCTTACATTCACCCAGGCCCACGTTATGGGTGGGCACCAAGGTGCTGTTTGTATACCAAGCCGCGTGATGCTTTTAACTGGCAGGTATGTAAATAGGCTCCCTGGCGATGGTGGTAAAATACCAGATAGTTTAACCGGACTTCCCGAAGTGCTTCAAACTAAAGGTTACACTACTTTTCATACGGGCAAATGGCATTCAGACAAAGCATCTCACCACCGTTTTTTTAATGATGGCGGCCATATATTTTTTGGTGGTATGCACTTCGAAAATAATGGAGGTCAGTTTCATCCAACCGTCAATAATTTTGATCCTACCGGCGTGTATGATGTAAAAAACAGTTGGAAGAGCGATACTTTTAGTACCGAACTATATGCCGGTACTGCTATTCAATTTTTGAGCAGCAAAAAAGCAAAAGAGCAGCCGTTTTTTTGTTATGTCGCACTCACCTCACCGCACGATCCCCGAACACCTCCTACCAAATATGACGCCTGGTACAACCCCGACACCATTACCCTCCCACCCAATTTTTTACCGCAACATCCTTTTGATAATGGTGATTTAGCAGTAAGAGATGAAATGTTATTACCGCATCCCAGAACGCCAGATGCCGTAAAAAAAGAAATAGCACATTATTATGGCATGGTATCTGAACTAGATGCACAACTAGGGCGCATTTTAGCAGCACTCGATGCTGCAGGGCTTACAAATGAAACACTGATTGTTTTTGCTGGCGATAATGGACTCGCAGTTGGACAGCACGGCTTACTCGGCAAACAAAATTTATACGAACATAGTATTCGGGTGCCGCTCATTATGGCAGGACCCGGCATACCGGTCAACAAAAAAAATAATGGATTTACCTATTTAAGTGATATCAACCCCACGATCTACGAATACCTGAATATTCAAAAACCAGCTAGCGTAGAAGCTCTAAGCCTTATGCCGAGTATTAAAAATCCGGGGGCAAATATCAGAACGCAAATGTATAATGTGTACGGTCATTGGAGCAGGAGTATTAAAACCAGTGATGGTTTCAAACTTATTGTATACAATGTTAAAGGGGTACTCACCACACAATTGTTTAATTTAAACAAAGACCCTTACGAAATAAATAATTTAGCAGCAGATCCAGCCATGCAAACTAAAATTATAAGTATGCGTGCAGCGTTAAAAAAAGAAATGCTAGACAAGCATGATAATTTAAATATTGATTTATCAGACTGGGGACGCCTACCCAACCAAAAAAGTTTTGGGAGCTAAAACAAATCCTATGAAAAAACAATTTGCATTTTTATGTACAGTAATACTGGCTTGCAGTAGTCTAATACAAGCTCAAAAAAGCAGCAATAAGCCACCTAATATTATTGTTATTTTTTCGGACGACCATACCCAGCAAACCATTAGTGCATATGGCAAAAGCCTCATGCAAACACCCAATATAGACCGTATTGCCAAAGAAGGCATGATCGCAAAAAATACATTTGTAACCAACTCCATTTGTGCACCTAGCAGAGCCGTTTTATTAACCGGAAAATACAACCACATCAATGGTTTAAAAGACAATGGACCCCGCAGGTTTTTTGACGGCAACCAACAGCAGGTTCAAAAACTACTCAAACAAAAAGAATACCAAACTGCCTGGATTGGCAAATGGCATTTACAAACACTTCCATCGGGGTTTGATTTTTTTAGAATACTACCGGACCAAGGCCAATACTTTCAGCCCAACTTTATTAATATGCCTAACGACACAACATCGTACAAGGGCTATACCACAAATTTAATTACCGAATTTTCTACAAGCTGGTTAGATAAAAGAGATACGAGTAAACCATTCTTTTTAGTAGTTGGCGAAAAAGCAACGCATCGCAACTGGATGCCAGACGTAGAAGACCTAGGTGCTTTTGACAATATCGATTTTCCGTATCCTGCCAATTTTAACGACAATTACAATGGTCGTGAAGCAGCGCGCCTCCAAGACATGACCGTAGATAAAACCATGGTTTTACAAGACGATTTAAAAATTAATGTAAACTGGGATAAAGTAGGCCCTGGCATGTTTGCGAGACTCGATCCCACACAAAAAGCTGCTTACAAAAAATATTACACTGAAATTTCCAAACAGTATGAAGCGGTAAAAAATGATAGCGCTGCCCTACTTAAATTTAAATTTGAAAGATACCTCAAAGATTACCTGGCAACGGCAAAATCGTTGGACAGAGGTATTGGCAACATACTAGACTATTTAGCTGCCCATAAATTAGATCAAAACACGGTTGTTATTTACGCCTCCGACCAAGGTTTTTATATGGGCGAACACGGATGGTTTGACAAGCGTTTTATGTATGAAGAAAGTTTAAGAACACCATTTGTAATGCGTTACCCGGGTCAAATTAAACCAGGTACTGAGTTACAAGAAATGATTGTAAATATTGATTTTGCGCCTACCATTTTAAATATTGCTGGTATTCAAACGCCTTCCGAAATGCAAGGGAAAAGCTTTTTGCCACTTGTTACAAAAAGCACGCCTGCTGCCAAAAAATCTTTTGCTGCTACATGGCGAAAATCCATGTACTATCATTATTACGAATATCCGCAGCCGCATCATGTAGCTCCGCATTTTGGCGTTCGCACTACACGGTATAAGCTCATCCGTTTTTACGGACCGCATAACAACCTTGAATTATTTGATTTGCAAAAAGACCCTACCGAAATGAACAACCTCATTAACGATCCGTTTTACGCAAGCATCATTACGGAACTTAAAAAGGAATTAAAAGATTTGATGGAACATTATCAAGACTTTGAGGCCCTTACTACTTGGAAAACCACCGAAACAACAATACAAGAAATGCCTAAATAAAAACTAGGCCCTAATTGTTTATTTTCTTGGTACACCAAAAAAGCAAGTAAGATTCCATAAACCGGTTCTAAATTGAGCGTTAGATTTTGTGTAAACGCAGATACTTTTTTTAATGCTTGTAATATCAAATCCATAGCAAGCACCGTACATAGCCAACTTAAAATTAAGAGCCATCCAATATCTGATAAGCTAGGAAACACCTTGGCTACATTAAAATAATTCAGGTAAAACGGCATGAGTAGGGTTAATAAAAAAAGTCCGCCCGTTAATTCATACACCATCATCATTTGTGCAGGCTGCTTATCCACTTCTTTTTTATTGAGCACCGAAAATATAGATGCCAAAATCGCAGACACAATTCCAAGTCCAATACCAAGCCTATACCGCGCATCAAATTTGAATATTAAAATAATACCCAGTAAACTAAGTGCACCAAGTGCTACCTCGGGCCACTTGATTTTAACTTTTAAAATAATGGGCTCTAATAGTGCTGTAAATATACCAGCTCCTGCTACACAAACAAGTCCAATAGAAACATTAGCCATTTTTATACTTCCATAAAAAAACACCCAATGAAGTGCAATGAGCATTCCAATACCAAATAATTTTTTCACTTGACTAAATGGCAAATGCTGCCATTTTTTACCAAGTACTAAAAGGGCAAGTAATGTAACCACGGTAATGGCCATTCGGTACCAAACCAGGAGGCCTTCATTTAACTCAATGAGTACGCCTAGTATACCCGTAAAGCCGGCTAAAAAAACAGATGCATGAAGTTGAAGTAAGGCTTTTCTCACAGTTATTTTTTTCGAAGCCTATCTGCATAGTGGTGAAATAAACTCTCCCACTGCATTTTTAAAACGCCTAAAACGCCTTCTTTAATAATACCCTTACTCATTTTGCTCTGACCTATTTTACGGTCAACAAAAGTGATGGGCACTTCAATTATTTTAAATCCTAATTTCCAAGCACTAAATTTCATTTCAATTTGAAAAGCATAACCCACAAATTTTATTTCATCTAAGTCAATCGTCTCCAATACTTTTCTTTTGTAACAAACAAAACCGGCTGTTGGATCACTAACCGGTAACCAAGTTATAAGCTTGGTATAAAAAGCACCCCCTTTACTATAAATATGACGGTCTAGTGGCCAGTTTTCGGTTCTTCCTCCTTTAACATATCTACTTCCTACCGCAAGGTCTGCGCCAATAATATTACAAGCAGCATACAACCTTTCTAAATCTTGAGGGCTGTGTGAAAAGTCGGCGTCCATTTCAAAAATATATTGATAGCCTTTTTCAAGTGCCCATTTAAATCCATGGATATATGCTGTACCAAGTCCTAATTTGCCAGCGCGTTTTTCAATAAATAATTGCCCCTCGTGCAACTTCATTAAATCTTCTACAATGGCAGCTGTCCCATCCGGAGATCCATCATCAATAATTAAAATATGATACCCTGCTTGCAAATCAAATACAGCAGCAATAATGGCCGCAATATTTTCGCGTTCGTTAAAGGTTGGTATGATAACTAGTTTTTCCAATTGCTAGGGGGTATGTAGAAGGGCTAAAATACAAATACTAACGGATTTATATGTCACAAAGCTCCATTAGTTATGCAAATCAGTGTTAATTCCGGTAAAAACGAGTTTCCAATAGCCCAAAGCCGCACAACTAACCCTTTGTAACTAGGGTTCTATTGAGTATGTCTGTAAGCTTTTGCTTGGTATTCATGGCAAAATCACCCTTCATCATCCAGTCGTAATATTGAGGTTCTTCTTTTAACACCTGCGTAACGGGCTTGCCTTTGTGTTTTCCAAAATTGAATATTTCGATGCCATTTACTTTTATAAAACGGCGGGCAAAATCTACGATATCTTCTTCGCCAGTAATTTTTAAAATACTTTCTACGGTATCGCCAAGTTGCGGATATCTATCAAGTTGCGCTTCGAGTACTTCCCATGTTGCGGTAGCATCTGCTTCTGCGCCATGTGCCCCTTCCAATACTTTAGAACAATAAAATTTATAGGCAGCACTTAAAGTACGCTGCTCCATCATGTGAAACACTTTTTGAACATCTACCAGTTTTGTCCCTTCAATAGAAAACTCAATACCTGCTCTTAAAAATTCTTCGATGAGCATTGGAATGTCAAAACGGTTGCTATTATAACCACCCAAATCACAATTTTCTAAAAACTGTTTGACTTCATTTGCAATTTGCTTAAAAGTTGGGGCATCCTTTACCATCTCATCAGAAATACCATGCACCGCTGATGCGCCAGCCGGAATTGGCATAAGTGGGTTTACTAATTTTCTTTTAACAACTTTAGTACCGTCGGGACTTATTTTCACAATGGCAATTTCTACAATTCGGTCTGTGCTAACGGTAACACCCGTCGTTTCTAAATCAATAAATGCGATAGGTCTAGTTAATTGCAATTTCATAATCGTTGTTAAATTAAAGTTGGCGCAAAGGAAGGTAAATCAATTCCATCATAATTACCACTACTCATTAATACTAAATTGGTGTTAGAATAATCTTGTGCTCGAAGCCACTGTTCTAATTCATTTTTATCCGTCATCACCAATAATCCGTTTTTATCAAACCCTTCTACCACATAGCTTTCGGGAAGTTCTGGCAATCCTTTTATTTGCAGGGCATGTTTCGAATAAAACACAACAGCCGTATCTGTTTTTTCTAGTGCCCCTTTATACTGATGCATAAACTCTTTATTGAGGCTACTGTAGGTATGCAGTTCTAATACACCTATTAATTTTCTGGAAGGGAACTGTTGTTTCACCGCTTCAATGGTGGCAATAACTTTACTAGGCGCATGCGCAAAATCTCTGTAAATATTACATACATGATTGCTTGCCAATAATTCTAGTCGTTTAGAAGCGCCCGTAAAATTAGCCATGGCTCCCACAAAATCTTTTGCAGAAATACCAAGTTCGGCACAAGCATAATAAGCCGCTTGCATATTTAGTAAGTTATGATCACCAAATACGCTAAGTGGCCCCTCAGCCCCATCTAAAGTAATATAGGTTTGGCCATTGGTGATTTGATGTATAGGTACTTTATATGGAATGTACCTAATATCGTTTCGCTTATTAGCAAGCACCAAATTATTAAGTACTTCATCTGTTTCATTATAAATGAGTAGGCCGCCAGCTTCAATTTTATGCATGAATATCACAAACTGCTCCAAATAAAATTCAAAGGTTGGAAACACATTGATATGATCCCAGGCTATTCCTGTTAAAATAGCAACATGCGGAAACAAAAAGTGAAACTTAGGCTGTCTTAGGAGTGCACTTGCTAAATATTCATCCCCCTCACAAACAATAGTAGGTGCATTTGTTACTTTAACAGACTGTTCAAAACCGGCAAGTTTTGCGCCCACGAGGTAATCAAAGTCTTGATGGCAGGTTTTAAGCACATGCATAATCATACTGGTTGTGGTGGTTTTACCATGGCTACCACCTACAACTACCCGCTTTTTTTGCTGGCTTTCGTGGAAAATATACTCAGGGAAAGAATAAATAGACAGTCCGAGCTCCTGGGCTTTCATCAGTTCTGGGTTATCTGCCTTGGCGTGCATCCCCAAAATTACCGCGTCCAAATCTGGAGTAATAAGCGCCGGCTGCCAACCAAAAGCACTGGGTAACAAGCCTTTATCCCTTAAATGGGTAAGCGCAGGCTCAAAAATCTCATCATCGGTTCCTGTAACCTGGTAGCCCTTACCCTGTAATGCAATAGCCAATTGGTGCATTACACTTCCTCCAATAGATATAAAATGGACCTTCATACTAAAAAATTAAACTTTTCGTTTATACATTTAACAGATCTATATATCCAAAAAAGCCTCATTTGAAACCAAATAAGTATCTTTGGAGTAACAGAGCACAGAAACAAAACGCTTAACCTATCCTTTTAGTATGAAAAAGACCACAGCCCTTCTTTTTTTATTGTTAGTTGGTGCCACATTTATCATCTCCTGCAATGCTTCAAAAAGCAGAGGATGCCCTACTACCAATCCACGTTATTTCAGACCTTAACTCATTTCGTTTTTTACGGAACTTATGGATTGGAAACATCTAACGAGTATCGATGAACTCGATGCCATTGCCAGCAAATCATTTAATACACCCCAAGTACTTTTTAAACATAGTACCCGTTGTAGCATTAGCTCCATGGCACTTAATAGAGTAGAAAGTAGCACTCCACCAGCTGGTGTGGATTTTCATTTACTCGACTTATTACAACACAGAAATATTTCCGCAGCAATTGCTGAAAAATTTAAAGTGCACCACGAATCGCCTCAAGTGTTAGTTATCATCAACGGCGAATGCACTTACGACGAAAGCCACATGGGCATATCAATGGATGAAATTATCGAGCAAACTGCTTAAGTTGTTGCTCAAAAGTTTCCTTAGCAATTTTCTATTACAACTGCCGACGCGCCACCTCCACCATTACAAATTCCTGCAGCGCCAAATTTTCCCGACCTGTCTTTTAATGCATGAATAAGGGTTACCACAATTCTTGCGCCACTGCATCCGAGTGGATGTCCTATCGAAACAGCTCCACCTTTAACATTTACTTTGGCAACATCTAGCTGCATAAGTTGCGTATTGGCAAGCCCTACTACCGAAAATGCTTCGTTGAGTTCTATACAATCTAAATCAGCAGTGGTGATGCCTGCTTTTTCTACTGCTTTTGGAACAGCTAGTGCAGGTGCTGTTGTGAACCACTCTGGTGCCTGTTCTGCGTCGGCATAACTTTTTAAAATAGCAATAGGTTTGATACCCAGTGCTTCTGCTTTTTCTTGACTCATTAATACAAGCGCAGCTGCTCCATCATTCATGGTAGATGCGTTAGCTGCCGTAATGGTACCATCTTTTATAAAGGCTGGTTTTAACCCTGGAATTTTTTCAAACTTTACATTAAATGGTTCTTCGTCTTTTGAAAACATAATGGGATCACCACTTCTTTGTGGGATAGGCACTGGAACAATTTCTGCATCAAATGCGCCCGCTTCCCAAGCGGCCCTACTTTTTGTATAACTCGCTACCGCAAATGCATCCTGATCTTCTCTGGTAAAATTATATTTGCTAGCACATAACTCTGCGGCATTGCCCATCGCATATTTATGATACACATCGGTGAGGCCGTCTTTAGCAAGCCCATCAGCTAAAGTAGTATCACCATATTTATTACCCCAACGCATAGCACCCGCGTAAAACGGAACACTACTCATATTTTCCATACCACCCGCAACCACCACAGATGCATCGCCTAACAAAATAGCTTGAGCTCCCTGCATAATGGCCTTCATACCACTCGCGCAAACTTTATTTACAGTAGTACAAACAACACTATCCGGAAGGCCTGCAAATTTTGCAGCCTGACGCGCAGGTGCTTGACCCAAATTAGCTTGCAGCACACAACCCATTAATACCTCATCCACGTCGGTTCCATTAATGCCTGCACGCTCAACCGCTGCCTGTATTGCAGTAGCGCCAAGTTTTGTAGCAGAAATATCTTTAAGAGAGCCACCAAAACTTCCAATCGGTGTTCTAACGGCAGATACAATATAAACAACTTGATTTTTCATGTTGAATAATAATTATGATTCTAATAACTTAATACCTGTTTGCGTAAATTCAATTTTACGTTGTTTGTACAATGTACCAGTAGTCATTTTAAATGACTTTTTGCTCATACCAAAAAAGTTATAAATTTCTTCGGGATCAGATTTGTCGTGGTATGGTAAATAACCATTATTTTCCTGAAGCAATCGTAGTATTTTTTCTTGTTCATCTTCTACCCTTGCAAAACCAGGTTTGCCAAGTACAACGTCTAACTTATTTTCTGGCTTAATTGCTTTTACAAATCCTGTAAGCTTATCACCAATATTTAATTCTTTAAAAATTTCGTTACTATGCAAAACAGCAGTGTGCTTGTTGTTTACAATCATCACATACCCAAGTTCCGATTTACGGTATACAATTAAATCTACAACGTCTAGTTCTTTAACCGTTAATTCTTCGTTGCTTAATAATTGTTCAATTTTTTCTGTGGCAGCAACCCTACCCGTCATTTCGTCAAGGTATAACTTTACAAGGTACTTACCCCCTTCGCGCATACCACCTAGTTGTTTTGAAGTAGGCACAAATAAATCTTTCATTAAACCCCAATCTAAAAAAGCGCCCTGACCAGTAATAGCCACAGCTTTTAAGAGCGCTATTTCACCTACCGAAGCATTCGCCACCTGTGTGGTTGCAATAAGTCTGTTATCAGAATCGTGGTATACAAAAACCTTAATGGTATCGCCAATTTTTAAGGTAGAGGGCGCAAAACGCTTAGGTAATAAAATACCATCTTCACCATTATCTAGGTAAAATCCAAAATCAACCCTGCGGTTCACCACTAAATCATTGTAACAACCTACTAAAACTGGCTCCATACTTCTACTTTATGCAAAAGTAAGTTAGTTTATCCAAACAACTCAGGTTGTGCATTGGGATCGCTAGGGCGCGATTCCCAATGCATTTCAATGGTTTTACTAAAATCGGTGAGTTTAGAGCCTACCGCCTTCCAACCCGTAACATCCACCATTTTAGCAATTTTAAACTTAGCAGCTCGCACCTGAGTGCCCCTACCAGTTTGCACTTGTAATATGGGTTCTTGAATAGTTGTAACAGCTTCTAGCTTGTTTCCTTTACCTTCTTTGATAAATAAAAACTCTGTTTTAAGCGTGGTCGTTTCAATTTTAAAACGCTTTACGTTGTACTGCATTTTCTCATTGTCTAAATAAACAGCCGTAATGATTTTTTCTGGATCAAATTTTTCAATCAGCATTACTTTTTCAGGATCAAAACGTTGAGCAAGTTCAGTATCTGTTAATTCGTAAGTACCCTCTTTTGTAATGACAATGAGTTTTTCATCTTCAAAGCTACCTAGGTATTTACCTTTTTCTTCGGTGTTTAACCTGCCAAATTTATCATCAAACCAAAGTTTGCGACCAGCTAGCGTACTCTTGCCCGCTTCTTTAAACTTTACCGTTTTAATCGGATACTTGGTTACCTGATTACCCATACTTGAACGGCCTTTGATTTCAATTTCTTCGAAGTAAAAATCAAGTTCTTTAATACGGGCTGTACAATTAGGACTTAAAATTAATTTAAGTGTTTCCGCTTCTCCATTTAAATTGGCTGTAAAATAATGTACGCGTGTTTTATCGGTACCCTTTGTTAATTCATACTCTTTGTCGCGGGTGATACCTGTAACATTAAAGCGTTTTGCATAGGAAACACCAGAAGCACCGTCTACATAAATCATATTGTAAGTAGTGCGTTCGTCATTTTTTTGAAACACAGCCGCGTATAAAATGTCTTTCCCAATAAATATTTTATCAGAAACCTTTACCACTTTCATGGTACCTGCTTTTGTAAATGCAATGATATCGTCATAATCAGAACAGTCACAAAGGTGCTCGTCTTTTTTAAGACCAGTTCCAATAAAACCTTCTGCCCTATTGATGTATAGCTTGGTATTGGCAATGGCCACCTGTTTTACCTGAATGGTATCAAAAGCTTTGATTTCGGTTTTACGCTCTTTATTTTTACCGTATTTTTTTAATAAGTTTTCAAAATAAGCAACGGCATATTCTGTTAGGTGCTCTAAATCAAATTTCACCTGCTTGATTTCTTCTTCAATGCCTCTAATTTGTTCAATGAGTTCATTGATATCAAGTCTATAAATACGGCGAACCGGCTTTTCGGTTAATTTTAAAATATCTTCTCTTTCAATAGCACGCTTTAATTTTTTCTTAAACGGCGTAAAGGCTTTATCAATTGCTTCAATTACATTTTCCCATGAAGCATGTTTTTGTTCAAGCTCTTTATATATTTTTTCTTCAAAGAATATTTTTTCAAGTGACGTATAATGCCATTTGTCTTCAAGTTCTGAAAGACGAATGTCTAATTCTTTGCGCAGTAATTCTTTGGTATTATCGGTGGCGTCTTTTAAAAGCTCCTGCACACCAATAAAGTGTGGCTTATGATCAATTACCACACAGGCATTGGGCGAAATGCTCACTTCACAATCTGTAAATGCATAAAGCGCATCAATGGTGATATCTGGAGAAATACCCGGTGCTAAATCAATATGAATTTCAACAGCAGCAGCCGTTACATCTGTTACTTTTTTAATTTTTATTTTACCCTGATCATTGGCCTTGGTAATACTTTCCATAAGCTGGGTAGTCGTAACACCATACGGCACATCTTTAATAACGAGTGTTTTTTTATCGAGCTCCTCAATGTGTGCACGCACCCTTACTTTACCGCCACGTTTACCCTCATTATAGCCAGACACATCCACCATACCGCCTGTTTGAAAATCAGGGAAAATTTCAAACTTTTTACCTTTTAAATATTTGATAGAAGCATCGATAAGCTCACAAAAATTATGTGGTAAAATTTTAGTAGACAACCCTACCGCAATACCATCGGCACCCTGTGCGAGAAGTAATGGGAATTTCATAGGCAGCGTTACGGGTTCGTTTTTTCGACCATCGTAACTTAACTGCCAAGTCGTTGTTTTTGCATTAAATGCAACTTCAAGTGCAAATTTGGACAAGCGCGCCTCAATATATCGAGATGCAGCAGCCTGATCACCAGTTCGTACATCGCCCCAGTTACCCTGCGTATCAATGAGTAAATCTTTTTGGCCTAGGTTAACAAGCGCATCCCCAATACTCGCATCTCCATGCGGATGGTACTGCATACTTTGTCCAATGATATTAGCCACTTTATTAAAACGGCCATCATCCATTTCCTTCATCGAATGTAAAATGCGTCGTTGCACGGGCTTTAAACCATCTTCGATGGCAGGTACCGCACGCTCCAAAATAACATAAGAAGCATAGTCTAAAAACCAATTTTTATATTGGCCCTGAACGCCTGATACATTATCACCTACAATATATTGATGTTTCTCTTTCGCCATTTTTTGTTAACCAATTTTAATTTGCCAATTTAACACTCCAATCTTTCCAACCTTTTTCGATGTTGCCAATAATTTCAACTTTGCCCAAAACAGCCAAAGATTTTAATCGGTGCACAATAAAAGCATCCCCGGTTTTTACTTTTAGCTTAGCTAAAATATTTTGAACGGCTTTATTTAATTTAACAGCCTCACCAGTTAACCCAGATAAAATTTCTTTGTCAAAAAAGTTTTCATCCTTGCCTACTAATTTTTTGCCGCCTTCTAAAAAACGTACCATCGAACCTTCACTAGCTATTTTTTTCCACTCGTCAGGATCCACTTCAAATTCACTAAGTGTTATTGGACGCGCTAATTTTTTAGCTTTTAAAAATTCTTTGGGTTGAATTTCGTGTAGGTATACCGGATAAAAAATTTGTCCCTTTTCATTAATAAAAGGAAGGTTATTTAAGTAGAGTACCTGAATACGGCCGGCATATTCTTTTAACTGCGTCATGAGCCAGTAATACCCACAAACATCATGTGCGTTTTGCGCAATCCAAAGCCATACTTCTTCTTCGGGATTTTCATCCAAAGTAGCAAGCAAGTTGTGTACCGTTAATTTATCATCTACAATAGCAAGTTGATCTTGATAAGGCGAATTTTGAAGTACGCCTTCCCACCACTGCTTACGCTCCTGGTAGCCTTCGGTTTCATAAATAGCCCCTAATGGACCCACCATATAGTCGTCCTTAATTTCAATAATATTTCCTTGCAATGTTTCGTCTATTTCTATTGCCCCTTGCAATATGGCCACATTTGCATGATCAAAAACAACATGAATCATAATCTATATCTTCTAAAATGATAAATAATATTATTCGTTAACAAGGTCTAATTCCACCTTTAAATTATTGATAATAAACTCCTGGCGCTCCATGGTATTTTTACCCATATAATATTCTAGTAAGTGCTGAATATGATCGCCCACTTCTAAAATAACGGGTTGCACGCGCATATCAAGCCCAATAAAACGGCCAAACTCTTCTGGTGAAATTTCACCCAGTCCTTTAAAGCGTGTAATTTCTGGTTTGCTGCCTAATTTTTTAACAGCCGCTTGCTTTTCTGTTTCGTCGTAACAGTAAATAGTTTCTTGTTTGTTACGCACTCTAAAAAGCGGCGTTTCCAAAATATAGACGTGGCCTTTTTTTACGAGGTCAGGAAAAAACTGCAAAAAGAACGTCATGAGCAGCAGTCTAATGTGCATACCATCCACATCGGCATCGGTAGCAATTACAATATTGTTGTACCTGAGTCCTTCGAGTCCGTCCTCAATATTAAGTGCGTGTTGCAAGAGGTTAAACTCTTCGTTTTCATACACCACTTTTTTAGTGAGGCCGAATGCATTAAGTGGCTTACCGCGCAAACTAAATACAGCCTGCGTATCTACATTTCTAGATTTTGTAATACTACCACTGGCACTGTCTCCCTCGGTAATAAAGATGGTAGAATTATTTTGCAGTACAATAAACTCCTCTTTGTTTTTAGAAGGCAGTTCATCATTTAAATGCACCCTACAATCCCTTAATTTTTTGTTGTGGAGGTTTGCTTTTTTAGCGCGCTCGTTAGCTAGCTTTTTAATACCCGCTAGTTCTTTGCGCTCTCTTTCACTTTGCTCAATTCGCTTACGAAGTGCATCAGCCACTGCCGGGTTGCGGTGTAAAAAGTTATCAAGCTCTTTGGCTAAAAACTCTTCTATAAATTTTTTCATAGAAGGCCCACCTTCAAAAACATATTGCGAACCTAACTTGGTTTTTGTTTGGCTTTCAAAAACAGGCTCTTGCACGCGCACAGAAACTGCCGCTACAATACTGGTTCTAATATCAGAAACGTCGTAGTCTTTTTTGAAGAAATCACGAATTACTTTTATGTAACCTTCTCTAAAAGCTTGTTGGTGCGTACCGCCTTGTGTGGTGTATTGTCCATTCACAAAAGAAAAAATATCTTCTCCGTAATCGTTATTATGCGATACCGCAATTTCAATATCCTCGCCCTTTAAATGAATGATCGGGTAACGAAGCTCGTCGGGATTGGTTTTACGAAGTAGTAAATCCAATAAGCCATTTTTACTTACATACTTTTTACCGTTAAACTGCATGGTTAAGCCCGCATTCAAATAACAGTAGTTCCAAAGTTGTGCGTCTAAGTATTCGTGTATGAAATGGAAATTTCTAAAAACAGTTTCATCCGGAATAAAAACAACCAGTGTTCCATTGGGTTCCGAACTTTTGGTTTCTTTTTGATCATCCACTAAAACACCTCTTTCAAAAATGGCTGTTTTTTCTCTACCATCTCTAAAAGCGGTTACTTTAAAATATTGGCTTAATGCATTTACTGCTTTGGTACCTACCCCATTTAAACCCACACTTTTTTGGAAAGCTTTACTATCGTATTTGGCGCCCGTATTAATTTTACTTACCACATCCACTACTTTACCAAGTGGAATACCTCTACCGTAATCTCTGATAGTAACCGTTTTATCTTCGATGGTAATTTCAACTTGTTTACCATGCCCCATCGTATGTTCATCAATACAGTTATCAACTACTTCTTTGATGAGCACATAAATACCATCATCGGTGGCAGAACCGTCTCCTAATTTACCAATGTACATACCCGGACGAAGCCTAATATGTTCACGCCAATCTAATGACCTAATCGATGATTCGTCGTACGCACTATTATTTACTTTTTCAGCCATTTTTTCTTCTACTTTTTCAGGTAAATGAGTTCACACATTTTACTCAACCCGCAAATCTAACCACCTCATAACCAGCCCCAATTTTACTTTTCTACAAATGGCCAGTTTATGTGGATAAATCGGCTTTTTTGGAGTTTTTATTAAAATAAACCCCAGAAATGTACCTTTAGTCTATCAAAGAAGCCAACAAATACCTAGAAACCAACCTTAACCGCCTATTGGAGGCCGGTGAAGAAAACCAACTGGCCAACGACCAATTTGCCCAATTTTTACTGCAAATGGACCCTGATTTGGTGGACCAAAAAGTACAAGCATTAAATAGTGAAATTGCACCAAAAATTGACTGCACGGCTTGTGGTAATTGTTGTAAAACATTACTCATCAATATCAACGAAAAAGAAGCGGATGCACTGAGTGAACATTTACATCAAACAAGAGAATCATTTGACAAACATTATCTCGAAAAAGGCATGAATGGAACCATGCTTATTAGTGCAGTACCTTGTCATTTTTTACAAGAAAATAAATGCACTGTTTACGATTATAGATTTGAAGGATGCAAAGAATTTCCAGCCATGCACCTTCCCCATTTTAACAAAAGACTCTTTACAACATTTATGCATTACAATAGGTGTCCGATTATTTATAATATTGTGGAACAACTAAAAATTGAAACTCAATTTTTGCTGGAATCAAAAAGTGAAACATTATGATTTCTTTTGGCATAGATGAACTCATCATTCAAAATCCTGCATGGAAATCAAAGCGTATAGGGCTTGTTACAAATGATGCAGCCACAACCAATACCGGCATACTTTCAAGAACAGCACTGGTTCAAGCAGGTTTTACTATTGTTTGTTTATTTACTCCAGAACATGGCATTTCTGCCAATGCACCAGATGGTGAAGCGCAGCAAAATAGTATGGACACCATTACAGGCCTTCCCATTATTAGTTTGTATGGAAATAAATGCATGCCTACTGCCCAGGATTTAGAAAATATTGACTTATTACTATTTGACATTCCAGATATTGGCGCCCGTTTTTATACTTATCTCTGGACGCTGACCTATGTATTAGAAGCTTGTGCATTAAACAAAAAAAAGTGCATTGTTTTGGACAGGCCCAACCCTGTTTCCGGAAATTTTGATGCCGCGGAAGGGCCATTTTTAGAAGAAAGTTCAAGTTCATTTATTGGACGTTGGAATATACCAATCAAACATAGCGCTACCCTTGGTGAGCTGGCACTTTATTTTAATAGCACAAAAAATATAGGTGCAAGCCTTACAGTTGTTCCTGTAAAAAACTGGGACCGAGATGATTTGGCAACAAACTGGGGAACAAATTTTGTTGCTACTTCGCCAGCCATACAAAGTCTAAATAGTATGCTATTATATCCGGGGCTTTGTTTACTCGAAGCCACCAATATAAGTGAAGGCAGGGTTAGCCAATATAGTTTTGAAACCGCTGCTGCACCATGGTTACAAACAAATGAAATAGTAGGTTTTATCAACCAAAGTTTTGGTGACGAAATAAAAGCAAGTGCCATAACATTTACGCCAACATCTGGCATATATGCAAATACACTTTGCAAGGGTATTCACTTAAATGTAATAGACCCTGCCTATTTTAAACCTGTATTTTTTGGCTTGCTACTTGTATATATGATTCGTACAAAACACCCACAAGCGTTTGTATGGGCGCCATATAAAACGGCTGTCAACCCTACTGGCGAAAACCACCTAGACAAATTATTGGGGATCAATAATGCACAAAACCTATTTGATTTACCCCTACCACAGTTTATTGCGAACTGCACAAAATTAACCCACTGTTCAGGCTGGCAAGAACAAATGATACCCTATTTACTCTACTAATTTTAACCCACCCAAATCTCTAATAACAACACTTGCTGTAGTACAGCCAAAAATAGCAGGCATATATGATAGGGTTCCTATAATTGATTTTTTAGGAAACGCTTTTTCTGTTTCAATAATTTTTGACTGGTCTACCATTTCGGGGCTAAATACAACCGTAAGACCTTTGTAAATATCTAACGCGTGTAATTTTTTACGAACATATTTTGCCAAGTTACACTGATAAGTTTTTGAAATATCTGTCACTTTTATTTGCGAAGGATCCATTTTTCCGCCAGCCCCCAGGGAACTTACAATCGGAATTTTTCTATCAATACAAGCTTTTATAAAATACACTTTAGGCGATAATGTATCAATGCAATCGACAGCGTAATCAAATGCGCCGTTGTCTAAAATTTCTCGAGTGCGCTCTTCTTTGATATATTCTGTTAAGACCGTTAAGTCTAAATCCGGGTTAATGTCTTTTAACCTTTCGGCCATTACTTCTGCCTTCGGTTTTCCAGCAGTAGAATGAAGCGCAGGAATTTGCCTATTTACATTGCTAAGATCAACCGTATCGGCATCAACAATGGTCATTTTACCAACGCCTGCGCGGGCAATCATTTCGGCACAAATGCCACCAACTCCACCTAGCCCTACCACGAGTACATTTTTAGACATCAGGGCTTCGATAGGTGCATCCCCTAACATTAACTGCGTTCTACTCATCCAATACGGTATCATCAATATTATTTTTTTGGGTATAAAACTTGTTCTAGATTTAGCCTAGTTAACCATGCAAAAATGTACATCCTATGCGGTTTATAAAAATATTTTATTGTAGCGTCCTTTTTTTACTGCTTACATCTCCTGTTTCAAAAGCACAAAACCAGATACCGCTTGTTATAAAACCCACACCAGACATCAGTATTCAGCTTCTTACCTCAAGTAATAAAGTGAGTATTCGAGGTCTGAGCGTTGTTAATGACAACGTTTTTTGGGCCAGCGGATCGGGTGGCATGGTTGCAAAAACCACAGATGGTGGAAAAAATATTGAGTGGATGCCCGTTCCTGGGTTTGAAAAAAGAGACTTTAGAGATATCGAAGCCTTTGATCAAAACACAGCTATCATAATGGCAGTTTCAGATCCAGCCATTATTTTAAAAACATCGGATGGAGGTAAAAGTTGGAAAAAAGTTTTTGAAGACACCACAGCTGGCATGTTTTTAGACGCCATGCATTTTGAAAAAGTAAATGGAAAATTAGTAGGCATGGTTGTAGGCGACCCCATCAAACAAAAAATATTTTATGCCAAAACTTTTGATGGAGGTGACAGTTGGGTCAAGCCTTCAAAAAAAGAATTAAAAAACATACCTACTGTGCCAGCAGGTGAAGCTATGTTTGCATCAAGTGGCACCAACGTTGCCATTACAAATTTTAGTGCCGAATCGCCATGGCTAGTGGTTACCGGAGGCACCAAATCACGCTTAAAAGATTTTTTAAACCATTCGTTTAACGATTCGCTACCACTACTTCAGGGTTTTAGTTCGGCGGGCGCCAACTCCATTGCTTTTAACAATAAAATTCAAAAAGGGGTCATTGTTGGTGGCGACTATGCGCATGACACCATTAGCAGGTTTAATTGTATTTTACTCGCTTTTGAAAATGGAAATAGAACCTACACCACGCCGATTGTTTACCCCCATGGTTACAGATCTTGTGTCATATATGTAGACAATGAAACATTAATTAGTTGCGGCACATCCGGTATTGATCTTAGTTCCGATGGAGGTATACACTGGGAACTGGTTTCTAAAGAGAGTTTTCATGTAGTACAAAAGGCCAAAGAAGGACGAGCAATATATCTTGCAGGTGGGCGTGGCAGAATTGCAAAATTAATTTTATAAGTATGTAACAATTAGGCACGAAAATTGTAGATTAGTAGAGCAGTATTAAATCTTTGGTATGAAAAAGTTTCAGGCAATTATCAAATTTACCATGGACGACCAGTTTATGACACTGGTTCCGCCCCACCGTAGTTATATCAATTTCTTATTTAATAAGAGTATTATTGACAGCTATGCGGTGAGCATGGAGAGTCAAACCTGCTGGATCACCCTCAATACCGATTCTAAAGAAGCAGCGGCCAAATACCTCAAAAAATCTCCCCTTTACAAGTATTGGAACTATGAAATAGAGGAACTTTTCGTGTATGATAGCCAATTGTATAGGTTTCCATCGCTTCAATTCAATTAAATCGCTAAAAAATCAAAGTTTTTTTTGGCAGTTTCGCTTCAGACCCTATTTTTGCACTCCAATAAAAAGGGAGCATAGCTCAGTTGGTTTAGAGCATCTCGTTTACACCGAGAGGGTCCGCGGTTCGAACCCGTGTGCTCCCACACAGAAAAGCC